>NZ_RZPF01000549.1:0-4554 GCF_004022735.1 Mesorhizobium sp. M7A.F.Ca.AU.001.01.1.1 | reverse complement strand
GACGGGACCATTTCCGCCGCGGCCGCCCGACTGATGGGCACGAAGAAGGCGCTTGCCATATTGCCAGCCGGCACCATGAACCTGTTCGCACGCGGGTTGGGCATTCCGCAGTCGCTCGACGGGGCGCTGAAATCCTTCGCCGACGGCGAAATCATTGCTGTCGATGTGGCGACGGCCAATGGCCAACCTTTCGTGCACCAGTTCTCGATCGGCATGCACGCGAAGATGGTGCAACTGCGCCAGAAGATGGAGTTCGGTTCGCGGTTGGGAAAGATCCGCGCCTCGGCCAAGGCGGCTTGGGCAACGATCAACAATCCACCTGCGATGAATGTGACGCTCAGCATCGGCGATGCCGAAATGGCGGCACGCATCACCGGCATCGGCATCACCAACAACTTATTCGGTGAAGGCCATCTGCCTTATGCCGACAATCCTGCGGGCGGCGTGCTCGGTGTCTATGTCACGGTGGCGAAGCAGCGCGCCGAACTGGTCAAGTTCTTCTTCAACATGGCGCGCGGCAAATGGCGCGACAACGAACATGTCGAAATCCACCAGACAAACAGAACGGTGCTGAAAATCCATTCGGGCAGCCGCAAATTTCGCGCCGTCATGGACGGCGAACTGGTCAGGCTTGACCGTGAAACGGTAATCGAGATTCAGCCTGGCGCACTGAATGTATTGGTTCCGGCGAGCGCGGCCCAGTCGAGAGCCGCCTGATGAGGTGCGGCGCAACGGACAGGCCCGCTTTACCCGGCAGGAGCCTGCTCGGTGGTGTTGGGCGGTGTGGGGACATGCTGTTCATCGCTGTTAGGCGCCTTGATCAACACACCATAGATCTCGGCAATGCCCCATGCAGCAAACACCAGAAGCAGTGCGGCGATCAGGATCCGAAATCCATGCCAGCCCCATCGCCCCTGCCGCGCCTTGTTTTCTGGAATGATCTTGGCCATGCTCGATCCCTGTCTCATTCTGCACCAACTGGCGCGCCCGGCAAATCATGGTCGGGTAACGGTTCCTCGCTAGGATGGTTCCGGAAAAGCGTGCTGGCCTTGCACCAGCGCAAGCATGCGGCGACGAAGACCGGGACGAGGCAATTGGGGTGATTGGCAAGACGCAAACAGCACCCGAGCTGCCGGCCGAAGTTGCGCTAGCAGTCATGGATATCGACCGGCTGGCCGTGCTGCACGGATTGGAGATGCTGGATACGGCGGCCGACCCCGATTTCGACCGCGTCAGCAGCCTTGCCGCAGCGGTGATGCAGGTGCCGATGGCCCTGGTCACACTCGTCGACCTTGAACGGCATTGGTTCAAATCCTGCTTCGGCCTGGACGAGACCGAAACCGCGACCAACGTCTCCTTCTGCGCCCATGCGATTGCCGCCGGCGACGAGCCGATGGTGGTCGTGGATGCAACGGCGGACCCCCGTTTCAAGACCAACCCGCTGGTCACCGGAAAGCACCATGTCCGCTTCTATGCCGGCGCGCCGATGATCGTGGCAGGTGCCCGCATCGGCACGCTGTGCGTGCTCGACCGCGAGCCGCATGGTTTTCCATCCCGAACCGAGCTCGACCAGTTGAAGGCGCTCGCCGGCCTGGCCGCCAGCCTGTTCACCCTAAAGGACGCAACCCGCAGCGGCGCGATCGCCGAGGCCGCACTTGCGCGCGAGGAAAAACGACGCGCCATCGCACTCGATGCGGCCTCGCTCGCCAGCTGGGCATGGGATATCCGCACCGATGTCATCGAATGCGACACATTGATGTCGGAGCTGTTCAACCTGCCGCGCTCCAACCGGCTGCGCGCACGCGACATCCTCACCGCCATCGATCCGCGCGACGTCTACCAGACCGAAACCCGCTTTCGCGACGCCTTGACCGGCAGCGACGACTATTTCGGCGAATACCGGGTGAAGGGCTTTCACCCGCCGCGCTGGCTCGCCACGCGCGGCCGTGTGATCGAGCGTGACGGCGACGGCAAGCCGACATTGATCTTCGGCGTCAATTACGACATCTCCGAGCGCAAGCTCGGCGACGAACGGCAACGGCTGCTGCTGCGTGAACTCAACCATCGCGTCAAGAACACTCTGGCGACCGTCCAGGCGCTGGCAACCCAGACCGTGCGCCATGCCCGCCAGCCAAGCCAGTTCCTCGAGGCCTTCGGCGCCAGGCTTCAGGCCTTGGGCATCGCCCACAATCTGTTGTCGGACCGCGAGTGGCGTGGCATCGGCATCAGTGAACTCGTCCAGATCGAGGTCAGACCTTTCGAAACGGCCGAGCAGCCGCGCATGACGATCTCCGGCGACGACCTGCTGCTGTCGCCCGACCAGGCCGTCGGGCTTGGCCTGATCCTGCATGAACTCGCCAGCAACGCGCTGAAATATGGCTCGCTGTCGGTGCCGTCAGGCAGGGTCGACCTCGGCTGGAGGACGCAAGGCAGGAAGGATGCCCGGCGTCTTGTGCTGACCTGGCGCGAAAGCGGCGGGCCGCAAGTCGCTCCGCCGGATCGGCAAGGCTTCGGCTCTATCCTCATTCGCCGCAGCCTGGCCAAGGTCATTTCCAGCGAAGTGACCCATGAATTCCGGCCGGAAGGCGTGTTTGCCGAAATATCGATGCCCCTGGAAGAGCTGTCGAAGTGATCTCCCAACAGCTCTATGTCCGCTCGCTCTCATCCGGATCGTCGGATTTCACATTCTCGCGGTAGATGGCGTAGGCCGCGAGCGCCACGGCCGGCCCCAGAATGGCGCCGAGACCGCCTTTTCCCTTGAGCAGGCTCGGCAGCACGGCGAGTGCGGCGGTGACGCCGATCGCCTTCATGTCGGCATTGCGGCGCTGCGCCCGGCGCCGGGCGCGCGAACCTGCGGATATCCGGTAGATCAGCAGGATAAGTCCGGCGAGCACTAGGAAACCGGCGCCAAACCCGAGCGCGGCGGCAAGCGAGCCGTAGCGCATCGCCGTCCAGATATAGGCGGCCCCGACCAGAAAGCCGAGACCGCAAAGCGCAGCGGCCATGGCGATCACATAGACGATTGCCGCCGTGCGCGCCCGGTGAACGGCGGCCACGGTTTCCCCCGAGGCGAGGCCCGAGATCAGGGTTGCCAACATTCCCATCTGTAGCGCGACTAGCGACGCGCGATGAGCGCGAAAAGGAAGCCGACGCCAGCGGCGATTGCCAGTGACGTCACCGGCTTTTCACGCACGCTTGCCATCATCTGCGCTTCGATGTCCTTGGCATTGCTGCGCAAGCTGTCAAAGGCTGCTTCGCCCTGCGCGCGCAACTGCTCGACCCCTTCTGTCGCTGCACGGCGCGCGGTGCCATAGCCATGCTCGCCGGTCTTGGCCAGTTGTTTGGTGAGCTTGTCGATGTCGGCCTTCAACTGCCTGATGTCGGCTTCCAGGTCCGCATTTGCACGGGCGTCGGTTGCGGTCTTTCCTGCGGCAGTGGCCATGGCTTAACTCCTTGTGATTGCTCGGTTTCAAACGCGCTGCGCACCTCATGGTTCCGCCACTGCGGACAAAGTAGCCGAAAACGCATCGGCGCGCACCCGATCCGCCGGCTTCGCAAAAAGACGCTTCCTCAGATTAGTGGCCGGCGCGCCTCGCCCAGCCCTTCCCAGCCGGCGAGCCGCTTGAGCCCTTCATTGTCGGAGACCGCGCAGCCGCCGTCGCGCCAGACGATCAGCTTGCGATCCATCAGCTTGCGGATCGTCTTGTTGGTGTGAACCAGCGACAGGCCGAGCGTATCGGCAATGTGCTGCTGCGTGATCGGTATCTGGACGGATTGGCTGCCATTCAGTCCGACGACCTTGGCCCGGCTGCCGATGAAGGCGATGAGATAGGCGGCGCGCTCGATCGCACTGCGGCGCCCGAGGCTGAGCAGATTCTCGTCCAGCATCCGCTCCTCGCGCGATGCGATCCAGGTGATGTCGTAGGCCAGCCCGGGATGATTGCGGTACAGCTCGTGCAGATATTCGCGCTCGAAAACACACAGCAGCATCGGTGAGAGTGCCTCGACGGAATGCTGCATCTCGCCCATCACACTGCCTTGCAGGCCGATCAGATCCCCGGGCATGAGATAATTGAGGATCTGGCGACGGCCGTCCCGCAGCAGCTTGTAGCGAAACGCCCAGCCGGAGAGCACGGTGTAGAGATGGGCGCTATGGCTTCCCTCCACCAGCACCGTGTCGCCCTTATCGACCGCGAGTTCACCCTTCTTGAATTTGCTGATGAAGGCCAGCTCCTGTTCTTCGAAGTCGCGGAAAACCGGCAACGGCCGCAATGGGCAGTTCTCGCAAGGATATTGGCGGCTGGAGAAAGCGTTATTGTTCTGGACTGACATTTCGCCCCCTTCGAAAGCCCGCTCGACCCCCTTCGAAAGCCGCTCTTGGAGAGCCGCGTTTCAACGCGTTGCAAGGATTGAGGTTCCGCCCGCTGGCCACATGTCTTTTTTAAATGACATCAAGCCAATTAGCGATCATGACTCCGGCGTTTCAAGGAGTCTTTGCCTGTGCCCACATTGCTTGACGGATTGCGGATTCTCGTTTTGGAGGACGAATTTCTC
>NZ_RZPF01000548.1:0-4569 GCF_004022735.1 Mesorhizobium sp. M7A.F.Ca.AU.001.01.1.1 | reverse complement strand
GTGCGTGGTGGCGCGGCGGCCGTCGAGCAATCCCGCCCGTGCCAGCAGGTACGCGCCGGTGCAGACGCTGGTGGTGCGCCGCGCCGGCACGCGCCTCAACCAGGCGACGATCTCGTCCATCGCCTCGATGGAACGGATGATTTCGCCGCCCGATACGATGACGGTGTCGAAAGGGCCGTCGCGCAGAGGTCTGGTGAGAAGCTTCAGGCCAGAGGAGCTTTCAACGTCGCCGCCGCCGGGCGACAGCAAAACCAACTCATAGCTGTCCGGGCGGCAGCGCTCCGCAATCTCGAAGACGGTTGTCGGCCCGGCCGCATCCAGAAGCTGGAAACCGGGGTGAACGACGACGGCAACGTGCCTGCGCATGGCAGTATTCGCCCGATTTATGTCATTTCGGACGAAACCTAACGCCGGTAGCCTCGTCGTCAAGCCATCTGGAGACCGGCAAAAGTCCTGGACGAAACGCTGCGCGCCATCGCTGCCCGCCATGGTGCCCGCACGGCAGACCTCGTCGCCATGCAACTCGAATATCCCCGGCCACGCGCATCGCCGTGACGTCGCGAAGTCGACGGGCATCTGGCCGGCTCGGGGGGACTTTTCACGGCAAGGGAGTGACTGATGAAAGCATTGATCGCCGGGGCCGGTATCGGCGGCCTCACCACTGCTCTGTTCCTGCATGAGGCAGGCATCGAGGTCGAACTTTTCGAGCGGGCCGACGACATCCGCGAACTTGGCGTCGGCATCAACATGCTGCCTCACGCTGTCAAGGCGCTGGCCGGGCTTGGGCTGATGCCGGCGCTCGACGCGGAGGGGGTGAGGACACGCGAGCTTGTCTACACCAACCGCTTCGGCCAGATCGTATGGCAGGAATTGCGGGGCATCGATGCCGGCTATGAGGTTCCGCAAATCAGCATTCATCGCGGCAGGCTGCTGGGGCTGATTCACCGGGCCGTGGTGAACAGGCTTGGCGGCGACGTCATCAGCACGGCAAGCCGTGTCGATGCCTTCGAGCAGAACGAGGGCGAGGTCGTGGCGCATTTCCGCCGGCATGACGGCTCGCGCGGCGAGGCCCATGGCGACCTGCTCATAGGCGCCGACGGGATTCATTCCGCCGTCAGGGCCGTGCTCTATCCCGAAGAAGGGCCGCCGATCTGGAACGGCACGATGCTGTGGCGCGGCGCCACGCCGTGGCCGGTCTGGCGCGACGGGCGCACCATGGCGGTTGCCGGCGGCAATTTCGCCAAGTTCGTCTATTATCCGATCGAGCCGGATCGCGAAGAGACCAGGCTGACGAACTGGGCGGTGATGGCCAATACCGGCGATAGCGGCACATCACCGCTGCGTCCCGGCGACTGGAGCCGCCCGGGCGTGATCGACGATGTGCTGCCCTTCGTGCGTGACCGGTTTCAGCTTGATTTTGTCGACCCCGCCTCGATCATCCAGGCAACGGATGGCTTCTACGAATATCCGAACTGCGACCGCGACCCGCTGCCACGATGGTCGTTCGGGCGGGTGACGCTGCTCGGCGATGCGGCGCATCCCATGTACCCGGTGGGGTCGAACGGAGCCAGCCAGGCAATACTCGACGCTGGTTGCCTTGCGATGCATCTGGCCGCAGGACCGACCGTCGAAGCCGCGCTAACACGGTATGACGGGGAGCGGCGGCCGGCCACATCGGCCATCGTGCTGGCCAATCGGCAAGGCGGGCCGGAAGCGGTCATAGACATGGTCGAGGCCCGGGCGCCGCATGGGTTTGATGACATCGACGCCGTCGCTTCGCGCGAAGAACGCAAGAGCGTGGTACGCGGCTATGCGTCCCTGGCCGGGTTTGCAAAACCGAGTTGATCGCGAGTGGCGCGTTTTGCAGCCTACAGGTTTGCCTCGGCGAAGATGCGTGAGGCCCAGTCGAGGAAGACGCGAAGGCGCGGCGAGAGCTGTCTGTTCTGCGGGTAGAGCGCCGACAGCGGCGTCGGCGATGGCGGATAATCGGCCAGCACTTCGACCAGCGTCCCTTCGGCCAGGTCTTTGTCGAAGCGATAGCGCGGCGCCTGGATGAGGCCGAGGCCAAGCCGCGCCAGGTCGGCGGCGGTATCGGAATTGTTGGCGGCGACGCGGCCGGGCAGCCGCACCTCACGGATATTGCCGGCGACAGTGAATTCGAACGGAAGGGTCTCTCCGGTGCGCGACGAGACAAAGCCCACCGCCTGGTGACCGTCGAGCGCATCGGGGGAGGCGGGCGTGCCGTGGCGCTCGAGATAGGCGGGGCTGGCGCAGGTGATCTCGCGGATCATCGCGAGCCGCCGCATGATCATGCCGCTGTCGGGCGGCTCGCCGACGCGGATCACGCAGTCCACGCCTTCACGCACGAGATCGACCAGCCGGTCGCTCTGGCCGATCTGCAGGTCGATGCGGGGATAGCGGTCGAGAAACTCCGGCAGGCGCGGCAACAGGAATGTGCGGGTGAGCAGCGTGCTGGCGTCGATGCGCAGCAGGCCGAAAGGCTCGGCGTTGCGGAAGGCGGCCTCGGCATCCTCGATCTCGGCCAGGATCGACAGGCAGCGCCGATAGTAGGCTTCACCATCCTGGGTGGCGTTCACCTGCCGCGTCGTTCGTTCCAGCAGCCGCGCGCCGAGATGCTCCTCCAGCCGCCGGATGGCTTCCGTCGCGGTTGAGCGCGGCAGGCCGAGATCGGCCGCCGCAGCGGTGAAGCTGCGCCGCTCCAGAACGCGAACAAAGAGCCGCATCGTGTCCAGCCGATCCATGCTCTTTGTTCGCAGTTTCCGAATAGTGATGTCAATGGGTGGATGATTATCCGGAATTCGGCTTGGCCTATATCCGTGTCACCAACAACGCGGAGAGACTTCGATGACAAATCAAACCAGAACCGCGATCGTGACCGGCGCCTCCAAAGGCATCGGCGCCGCCATCGCACAGCGGCTCGCCCGTGACGGCGTCGCCGTTGTCGTCAACTATGCACGGGGCCGTGCGGAGGCCGAAGAACTGGTCCGCGCGATCGAGACCGGCGGCGGCAGGGCGATCGCCGTGCAGGCCGATATCGCCAATCCGAACGGCATCGCCGTGCTGTTCGACGCCGGCGAGAAGGCGTTCGGCGGCATCGACATCCTCGTCAACAATGCCGGCATCATGAAGATTTCGCCGATCGCGCAGACCGACGATGCTTCGTTCGACACCCAGATCGCGATCAATCTCGGCGGCGTGTTTCGCGGCATGCGGGAAGGTGCGCGCCGGCTTCGCGACGGCGGCCGCATGATCAATTTTTCCAGCAGCGTCGTCGGTCTCTATCAGTCGGGCTACGGCGTTTACGCCGCCACAAAGGCGGGTGTCGAGGCGATGACCCACATCCTGGCCAAGGAGCTTGGCGCGCGCCGTGTCACCGTCAACGCGGTGGCGCCCGGACCGATCGAGACCGCGCTGTTCACGGACGGCAAGAGCGAGGCGCAGATCGAGGCCATCGGCAAGATGATCCCGCTCGGCCGGCTCGGCCAGCCCGACGACATTGCCGGGCTGGTCTCGTTCCTGGCCGGTCCGGACAGCTTCTGGGTCAACGGGCAAATCATCCGCGCCAATGGCGGCGTGGTCTGAGGCGGCAACCAGGCCGGCTTGGCTCTCCTGACTGCCTGACTTCCACACTCGAAAAGCTAAGGAAACATCATGCCATTCGCCAACATCAAGCTACCGCAAGCGGCCCTCTCCAAAGCGCAGAAGGAAGACCTCATCCATCGAACGACCGCGATGTTCGTGGACTTTTTCGGTGAGGGCGTGCGCCCCTACACGATGGTGCTGGTCGAGGAGGTCGCCGACGGAGGCTATGGCCGGGCCGACGAAGTGTTCGTCGTGCCGGAAGTTTTTCGCGCGAAGGAGTAGTGCAGGGCTAGACCTCGAAGAGGTGCCTTTCACAAATTGAACCCTTGCCGCATCAGCCATCCTTCGTCGCACCGACCCAGTCGGCGGCCACTTCGGCAAACAGCCAGTCGCGGAACGCCTTGATCTTTTTCTGGCGCAGCGCGCCGTCACGGTAGACGACGTAGTAGCGCGAGGCGGATTTCAGCGCGAGATCGAAGGGACGAACCAGCCGCCCCGCAGCGAGGTCGGCCGAGACCAGCGCGCTTCGGCCGAGCAACACGCCTTCGCCATGCACCGCGGCTTCGACGGCGAAGGTGGCGGAATCGAAGCGCACGCCGCGCTTGGGATCGATGCCGTCCACGCCGGCCTGTTGCAGCCATGTTGCCCAGTCGATGCGAAAGGCGTCGTGGATCAGCTTGTGATGCCGGAGATCCCCGGGCTGGCGCAGCGGATGTTCGCCTTGCAGCAGTTCCGGGCTGCAGACCGGGAAGACCTCTTCATCAGCGAGAAACTCCGCCGTCACCCCGGTATAGCCGCCCTTGCCGTAGCGGATGGCGATGTCGATGCCGTCGCTGACGAAATCGGAAAGCACGCCCGAGGTCGACAGCCGCACGTCGATGTCGGCGTTTGCGCGGTGGAAGCGATGCAGCCTCGGCACCAGCCAGCGGCCGGCAAAACCGTCCGATGTGCTGACATTCAGGATGC
>NZ_RZPF01000547.1:0-4572 GCF_004022735.1 Mesorhizobium sp. M7A.F.Ca.AU.001.01.1.1 | reverse complement strand
GGGTTGGAAGCACGCCGGGACTGGCGTGCGCGTCGATATCCGCCCGACCCATTGGCGCTACTGGCAGCCGAAGGCAATGCCGACAGACGGCGGCAAGTCTCTCGGGGACGCTTGCTAGTGTTTGGATTCCACGATCAACGCCATGCGCACGAGATGCGACAGGCTGCCCGCGGCCATCTTGCTCATCACATTGGCACGATGAATCTCGACAGTGCGCGGACTGATACCCAGATCATAGGCGATCGTCTTGTTCGGCAGACCCGACACGAGCCCGTCCAGAACCTGCCGCTCCCGCTCCGAAAGTGTGGCCAGGCGGCCGTGGATTTCGGAGGATTGCGGATGCGTTGCATTCGCCTGGTTGCGGTTGGCCAACGTGGAGCGGATCGCGTCGATCAGCATCTCGTCATCAAACGGCTTTTCAATGAAATCGGAAGCGCCTTCCTTCATTGCCTGAACGGCGAGCGCCACATCGGCATGGCCCGTCATGACAATAACTGGAATTGTATGCCCGCCGGATCTCAGTTGGCGCAGGAATTCGATGCCGTCTATGCCCGGCATGCGCACGTCGGTGACGATGCAGCCGTCGAGGTCGCCCTTTGCCGTCGAGAGAAAAGCCGTGGCCGATTCGTGCAGGCGTACTGCAAAATCTGCAGTCGCCAGAAGAAAACCGAGCGACTTGCGCACGTCCATGTCGTCGTCAACCACGTGCACCAGATCACTGCCGGCCATTTGTGACCTCTTCCTTCTCCACAATGCGCAAGGTGAATCGGAAGGCGGTCCCGCCAGTCGGCATCGCCTCGGCCCATATGTGACCACCGTGCGATTCCACGATGGTGCGGCAAATGGAGAGACCGACACCCATGCCTTGCTTCTTGGTGGTTACAAACGGCTGGAAGAGTTGAGCCGAGACTTCCGGCGCGAGACCCGGGCCAGTATCGATCACGCTTACCTCGGCCATCCCATCATCCCGGGCAATTGTTGTGACTTTCAATTCGCGGCGCGGCGAGTCCTGCATAGCCTCAACCGCATTGCGCATCAGGTTGAGCAAAACCTGCTGAATCTGGATGCGGTCGGTTAAGACCAGTTCGGCGACTGGATCAAGCTTGTAGCTGACGAGGAGATTTATCTCTCTTGCACCAACCAAGGCTAGGGAGGCGGCTTCCTCGATCAGCATTGGCAGTCGTTCGACCTGGCGCTCGCTTTCGCCCCTCGCTACAAAATCCCTCAGGTGACGGATGACGTCGCCCGCCCGCAAGGCCTGCTCAGCTGCCTTTTCCACGGCATCCCGAAGCATGGGCGCATTCTCGTCCCGGCTCTTCTCAAGCAGCCGACGACTGCCTTTGAGGTAGTTCGTGATGGCGGTGAGCGGCTGGTTGATCTCATGAGCAAGCGTTGAGGCCATCTCGCCGAGTGCGGTGAACCGCGCCATGTGCAGCAGTTCCTGCTGCTGCTCCTGGATTCTTGCTTCTGCCCGGTGGCGTTCGGTCAAGTCGCGGCAGAAGCCGGTAAAGAAACGTCCGGTCCCCGGATGCATCTCGCCAACGGAAAGCTCCATCGGGAAAGTCGTGCCATCCTTGCGTGCCCCGGTCACGGTGCGGCCGAGCCCGATGATCCGGCGCTCTCCCGTCGTCAGGTAGCGAAGCAGATAGGCGTCATGCTCGTCGCGGTAGGGCGAGGGCATCAGCATTTTCACGTTTTGACCGATGACTTCGCCTGACTGGTAGCCGAACAGCGTTTCGGCAGCGGTGCTGAAGGATTGAATCCCACCCTGCTCGTCGATGACGACCATCGCGTCCGGCACTGTTGCCAGGATCGACCGCAAATGGTCCTCACGCAGCCGAAGTGCTGCATTTGCAAAGGAGAGTTCGCTGACATCAGTACCTTCAATGAAGATCGCGGTGATCCGGCCATCGTCAGCCTTGACTGGCTGATAAACAAAATCAAGGATGCGCTCTTCGACCGGGCCGTCGGCTATGTTGCGAAGGCCGACCTTCACCCCGTGGCCAATGTAGGGCTCGCCGGTCATGTACACATGGTCCAGATGTTCGAAAAACCCATTCCCTTCGAGCTCGGGAAAGGCGTCCCGCACTGACTTTCCAATCACTTGCCTGTGGCCAGTCAATCGCTGGTAGGCGGCATTGGTCAGCTCGAAAATGTGACCTGGCTCGCGCAGCAGCGCTATAAAGCCTGGTGCCTGATCGAACATTTGAGACAACAATGATTTCAGTGTCGTCCCGCCGGGTGACAAACTGAGTGCTTCGTCTTTGATCACCTGAAGTTCCTGGGTTCGACGGTGCTACCGGGGCTAACTATCACTTCTCGCCGCACACGCAAAACGGATCGAGCCGAGGTTTTCGAACGCAGATGCAGTTGCCGGCCTTTGATGCGCATCAAGGCATTGGACGCTGTCGAATGCAATTCATCCCGCATTCCATCGTTCAGCGAAAGGCGCCCGCAATGTCTTACAAGTCGATCATCGTCAACCTCGCCATCGATGCGCCTCCCGCACCTATTGTAAAGCTGGGGATCGAGCTCGCGGAACGGTTTGGCGCCCGTCTCATCGGTCTGGCGGCTGCGGATGTTCCGCCCTTGGTCGCGACCGGCGACGGTATGGTCTACGAAGGCGAGGTCATGCAGATCCAGCACACCGAAATCGAAAAGCGGCTTGCCGAATTACGCGCCGAGTTCGAGAGGCTGCTTCCTGCATCGATCTTTAGCGAATGGGGCCAAGCTGTTTGCAGCCCAACCCGTTTCCTGAGCATTTCGGCTCGATCCGCCGATCTTATTGTCACCGGCAGCGAGAAGGGGGGAAATGTCTTCCGTGCAGTGGACGTCGGCAGTCTGGTACTTGGTATTGGGCGGCCAGTCCTGGTTGCCGCGAGCAATGTCGAGCCTGTCATGGCAAAAACCGTTCTTGTTGCCTGGAAGGACACCAGGGAAGCGCGGCGGGCGATAGCAGATGCGTTGCCCCTTCTGGCCACGGCCAACGAAGTCGTTATTGCCACAATGGATACCGACCGCGACAAGAGTATCCGCGACAGCCTTGCCGACGTCGCGGTCTTTCTCGAACATCACGGCATCATGGCAGGAACTGAGCTGATCGCCGGCGACCCAGACGGCGACAGGTTGCTGACTTTTGCGCGGTCGATCCATGCGGACCTGATCGTCTCGGGTGCCTATGGGCACAGCCGTCTGCGGGAATGGGCGTTCGGCGGGATAACCCGCTCGCTGATTGAGGAAAGCGGCATCAACCGCTTCATGTCGTATTGATGGGTGGACGCCCCAGCAGCCGAGTACGCGGCGGGGGGGCCAGGAACTTCACTCTACCCCTTTCGCCGCCTTGGCCCGGCGACGGCTCCGTCGGTTGATCGAGATCAAGTCGTCGGCTGCCTGCATGGCTATGAGTCTCATAAGGCAGGAGTGACCAAGATGAGCTTTCTCTACTACCTGATTTCAGTCGACGCCAGGGTCGCGTTGATGGGTCGCATGATACGCAAGCTGGGTGTCGACAGGCAGTTGAAAGTGGTGGCGGACCATGCAGCCGTCACCGATCGTGCGGTCAACCGCTGCCGATCCTGCGGCCATCAGGACGAATGCTCGACTTGGCTCGACCAAAACGAGCAAGCCGATGCTCCGCCAGACTATTGCCGCAACCGCGACCTGATCGCACGGCTACAACATGTGGCCGGACAGCGTTAGAACGTCGGGCGGCCAAGCACACATTTCGCCCCGGGAAATGGTGGTGCTAGCCCTTGGCTACGAGACCAGGATGACGGACAACGGCTCGGCGCAAAACAGATTGTCCTCAACGCCTTTAACGCCGGCTGCATTTTCGGCCGCGACGATTGCTGCCCGGCGCTCGCGCTCGTCGAAGATGGCGCCGTTCAGTTTTACGATCCCTTTGTCGACAGTGACATTGATCAGCTCATTTCGAGCCCATTTCTGCGCTGCAAGCTCCGCGACGATGCTCTGGCGTATCTGTTCGTTGTCAATGGCCATCGGGGTTGAGGCTGGCTGCATGTCAAGTAACGCACGAAGAAGATCGGAACGGGCAATCATTCCGACAACTTTATCGCCGTCGACGATCGGGACGCGTTTGATGCGGTGATGCGTCATCAACTCGACGACCTCGGCAAGCGATGCATTGGGGGATGCCGTGACGACGCTGTCGGTCATCACCTCTTCGATCCGCCGTCCGTTGGCGAGGACATATTCTTCGGCAACTCGTCCCGGGCTGACAAGAAACTCCAGCCAGCGTGGGCGCTTGCGCTGAGTGCCCAGCTCTTCACGGCGCAGGAGATCACCCTCGCTGATAATGCCCACCAGCGCGCCGTCACGGCGAATGACGGGAAGCCCGCTGATCTTGCTGGAGAGCATCAATCCGGCTGCATCGGCGATCGACGCAGACGGATCAATTGCAACGACCGCTGTGGTCATTATGGTTTTGGCTTGCATGCCAACCTCCTCAGATACTTTATCCCATTGCTTATCGAGGTCGCGCGCGCCGTGTCTTGATCTGAATCATTTTCAGATTGCGAAAGCGCAACGAGAGCGGTCCGAACGCGATTTATG
>NZ_RZPF01000546.1:0-4577 GCF_004022735.1 Mesorhizobium sp. M7A.F.Ca.AU.001.01.1.1 | reverse complement strand
GGCCAAGGTCAATTCCCGGCAAACGGGCGTCGAATAAACGGGATTGGCCCGCTGTGGTTCCAGCCTATTGCTGGTCGGAGCCGGCAATCACGTGCTCTTGATACTGCGGCAGGTCATCGGTGATGGTGAACCAGCCCGCCTTCGAACCGACGAAGATGTGCTCGGTTGGACGAATGGATGGGTCGTCGACGAGCGTTCCCATGGCGACATGGACATAGGCGCCGTCGCGCACGAGCGAATAAAGCAAGGAGCCGCACTGGCAGCAATGCGCGTTGTGGCCGCTTTGGTCGCCGAAGATCAGGAGTTTGTCCTCGCCTTCGGTGAGGACAAACTTTTCACGCTCGATACCGGCGAAAGGCTTGAATGCCGAACCGGTGGTGCGCCGGCAGTCCGAACAATGGCAATTCGCGGCATAGAGGAATTCGTCGGCCACCTCGTAGTGAACCGCGCCGCAAAAGCATTTTCCGGTGAGCTTGCTCGGCACTCTCTCCTCCATTGCTGTGGTGCGCAGGGGTATGTTCAGATGAGGCCAGGCCGGCCTCACCTGAATATGGGCATATCCTAGTCCAGGTCCGCCACGGCTTCGCCGGCACCGCCTTCGATGCGCTGCGACAACGAGGCTTCCATGAAATCGTCGAGGTCGCCATCGAGCACGCTCGACGGGCTGGTGCTCTCGACGCCGGTGCGGAGATCCTTCACCAACTGATAGGGCTGCAGCACATAGGAGCGGATCTGGTGGCCCCAGCCGATATCGCTCTTCGATGCTTCGGTGGCGTTTGCAACCGCCTCGCGCTTCTTCAGCTCTTCCTCGTAAAGGCGCGAGCGCAGCATCTCCCAGGCCTTGGCCTTGTTCTTGTGCTGCGAACGTTCGGCCTGGCAGGCGACCGCGATGCCAGTGGCCAGATGCGTGATGCGCACCGCCGAATCGGTGGTGTTGACGTGCTGGCCGCCCGAGCCGGACGAGCGATAAGTATCGATGCGGACGTCGGATTCGGAGACGTCGATCTCGATCGTGTCGTCGATGACCGGATAGACCCAGACGCTGGCGAAGGACGTATGCCGGCGCGCATTGCTGTCATAGGGCGAAATACGCACCAGGCGATGAACGCCCGATTCCGTCTTCATCCAGCCATAGGCGTTGTGGCCTTTGATCATCAACGTGGCGGACTTGATGCCGGCCTCTTCGCCGTCATGCATTTCCAGCACTTCGACTTTGAAACGGCGCCGCTCGGCCCAGCGCGTGTACATGCGCAGCAGCATCGAGGCCCAGTCCTGGCTTTCGGTGCCGCCGGCACCGGCATGGATTTCGAGATAGGTGTCGTTGGAGTCTGCTTCACCCGACAGCAGCGTCTCGACCTGGCGGGCCTTCGCTTCGCCTTGCATCGAGCGGATCGCGGCTTCCGCCTCGGCGATCACGCCCTCATCGCGCTCTTCCTCGCCGAGTTCGATCAGGCCGATATTGTCTTCCAGCGCCTGCGTCAGACCTTTCACCGAGGCGATGCCTTCTTCGAGGCTCTGGCGTTCGCGCATCAGCTTCTGCGCTTCCAGCGGCTCGTTCCAGAGGCTGGCGTCCTCGGCGCGCACATTGAGGTATTCAAGCCGCTTTATGGCTTGATCCCAGTCAAAGATGCCTCCTCAGCAGGGTTATCGCCTGCCTGATCTCGTCGACAATATTCTGCGTTTCCGCGCGCATGGCTGGCTGTTCTGTCCTGTTTGCTGAAATCGGTCGGCGCGATACATAGGCACGCCGCCGCCGGCTGTAAAGCAAAATGGGCCGGCCCAAGGCCAGCCCATCCGCCCCTGAAAATCGTCAGTAGAGGCCGCCGCCGCCGGACTGGATAGCCTGATTGGCTTGCGGCGACAGCGCGCCACCGGTGGCATTTGAGCCGTCGGCGCCCATGCCGATCACCCAATAGCTGTCGGCGGGACCGGTGCCCGGCTTGAAGGCTTCGATGATGGTGCCGGGATCGCCCGATGCGGCACGCATGCCGGTCTTGCGATTGATGGCGACCAGGTTCATGCCTTCCGGCACCTTGAAGTCGACATTGGGCGTGCCGTCCAGCGCCACTCGCATGAAGTCCTTGAAGATCGGGGCTGCGAGACCGCCACCGGTGGCGCCATGGCCGAGGCCGCGCGGCGTGTCATAGCCCATGTAGAGGCCGACGACGAGGTTGGGCGTGTAACCGATGAACCAGGCGTCCTTTTCATCGTTGGTCGTTCCGGTCTTGCCGGCGATGTGACGGCCGAGTTCGCCGATGGTGGCGCCGGTGCCGCGCTGCACGACGCCTTCCATCATCGAGGTGATCTGGTAGGCGGTCATCGGGTCGAGCACCTGCTCGGAATTGTCGACCAGCTCCGGCTCCGGCTGGTTCTGCCATTCCTGCGCATTGCAACCCTGGCAGCCACGTTCGTCCTGCTTGAACACCGTCTTGCCGTAGCGGTCCTGGATGCGGTCGATGAGCGACGGTTTGATCGACTTGCCGCCATTGGCCATGATCGAATAGGCCGACACCATGCGCATCACGGTGGTTTCGCCGGAACCCAGCGCCATTGGCAGATAGGGTGCCAGATGGTCGTAGACACCGAAGCGCTCGGCATATTCGACCACCAGCTTCATCCCCATGTCATTGGCAAGCCGCACCGTCATCAGGTTGCGCGACTTCTCGATGCCGGAGCGCAGGGTCGCCGGACCGGCGACGGTGCCGTCATAGTTCTTCGGCGTCCAGCTCGTGTTGCCGCTCTGGATCGTGATCGGCCCGTCCATGATGACCGAGGCCGGCGTATAGCCATTGTCGAGCGCTGCCGAATAGACGATCGGCTTGAACGAGGAGCCCGGCTGGCGCATGGCTTGCGTGGCGCGGTTGAATTCGGACTGCGCATAGGAGAAGCCGCCGACCATGGCCAGCACGCGGCCGGTGTGCGGGTCCATGGCGATCAGGCCGCCTTCCACTTCGGGCACCTGGCGCAGGCTGTAGGTGCCCTCGGCACCATCGTTTTTCTGCACGAAGATGACGTCGCCCGGCTTCAGCACCTCCGCCGGCGACTTGGCCTTGACGGTCTTGCCGGCGACCACATGGCGCATGGCAAAACCCATGTCCTCCTTGCTGATAGTGCCTTCGACGCGCTCCTTGACGATCTCGCCCGACGCCTGCCGTGCGGGCTGCAGGCCGATCGACAGGCCGGTCGCCGAACTGTCGAGCACGACGGCGAGCGACCATTCGGGAACATCCTCCAGTCCCTTGACGGCGCCAAGCGGCACGCCCCAGTCGCCCGAGACATCGATCGATGTCACCGGCCCGCGATAGCCGCGCAGCGTGTCGTATTTCATCAACCCGTTCTGCATCGATTTGCGGGCAATGAGCTGGATCTTCGGATCGAGCGTGGTGCGGACGGAGAGGCCGCCTTCGTAGAGCGCATTCTCGCCGTAGCGGGCGATGATCTGGCGGCGCACCTCTTCGGTGAAGTACTCGCCGGCGAACAGATAGGTGCCGCTGCGCCGCGGCGTCACGCCCAGCGGCTCGGCCTTGGCCTTGTTGCCTTCCTCACGCGTGACATAGCCGTTCTCGACCATCTGATCGATGACCCAGTTGCGGCGCTCGATCGCGCGATCGGCATGCTTGAAAGGGTGATAGTTGTTCGGCCCCTTGGGCAGGGAGGCCAGGTAGGCGGCCTCGGCCACGGACAGTTCGTTGACCGATTTGTCGAAATAGGTCAGCGCCGCGCCGGCGACGCCATAGGCGCCGAAGCCGAAGAAGATTTCGTTGAGGTAGAGCTCGAGAATGCGATCCTTGGGATAGGCCTGCTCGATGCGGAAGGCGAGGATCATCTCCTTGATCTTGCGCTCGTAGGTCTGGTCCGAGGACAACAGGAAGTTCTTCGCCACCTGCTGGGTGATCGTCGAGGCGCCGACCTGGCGCCGGCCCGAGCCGAAATTCTGCAGGTTGACGATGATGGCGCGGCCGAGGCCGGTCACATCGATGCCCGGGTGATTGTAAAAATTCTTGTCTTCCGCCGACAGGAAGGCCGCCTTGACGCGGTCCGGAATGGCCTGGATCGGCAGATACAGGCGCCGTTCGCGCGCATATTCGGCCATCAGCGCGCCGTCGGACGCATGGATGCGGGTGGTCACCGGCGGCTCGTATTTGGCCAGTACCTCGTAGTCGGGCAGATCCTTCGACAAATGGCCGATGTAGATCGCAACGCCCGCCGCGACCAGAAGGGCCAGCGTCGTGCCGATGCCGAAAAAATAGCCAATGAGACGAATCATACCCGCTCCAGTCCTTGGTTCGGGAATTTCCTAAACGAAGCCGCCTTTCACGCAAGCTTTCGAGCCGGTCCCAATCCGTAATCGAAAACCCTTGTCGCCGCCATGTGGACAAAATACGGCAATGCCTGATTTCACGGCTGCTGGCCGGAAATAAAAGCACTGGGTGTTGTCGTCGCGCAACGCCGCCTCTGGTTGCAGGCGTCGCCGGTCATGTCAACCTCCGGTTCCCGATCCGGCCTTGGCCGACGCGAACAGCGCGACGGCGTTGGTTATGCTCTGGGCCGCCTTGCCGCGCCAGTCGGCGTTGAGC
>NZ_RZPF01000545.1:0-4581 GCF_004022735.1 Mesorhizobium sp. M7A.F.Ca.AU.001.01.1.1 | reverse complement strand
AGCGGACCAACGCTTCGAAGCCGACCATCTTTCCGCTGCTGATCTCTTTCTGCGGCTGGTAGACGAGATAGAACTCCTGGCGTGCGACCGCCTGGCGCAGTTCGTGCTCCATGACGCGCTTGTCGCGGGCCTCGGCCCCATCGATGCTTCGAAATAACGGTAAGTGTCCTTGCCTTCGGTCTTGGCCCGGTAGAGTGCCGTATCGGCGTGGCTTATCAGGCTGGCCTGGTTTTCGGCATCCGACGGATACAGCGCAATGCCGATGCTTGCCGACACAAGGCCGCCGCCGACCGAGAGCCGGTTTTCCTCGCGCATGGCGGTCAGCACCGCGTTGGCGATACGGCCCGCCTCCAACGGGTCGGCCAGGTTCGGCGCGATGATGGCGAACTCATCGCCGCCCAGCCGCGCCACCATCTGCCCTGGACGAAGGATACCGGTCGCGCACTGCGCAACCTTCTGCAGCATGGCGTCGCCTGCGCCGTGCCCATACAGGTCGTTGACCTCCTTGAACCGGTCGAGATCAAGCAGCAGAAGCGCAAGCTGGCCGCCTTTCCTGGTCCGGACCATCGCAGCGATTTCCGTCTCCAGCCGGCCGGAAAAGCTGCGGCGATTGGCCAGTCCGGTCAATGGATCGAAATGGGCAAGCCGCAGGATCTCCTGTTCCGCCTTCTTGCGCTCGCGAATGTCGCGGACCGCGACCACGTTGTGCGGTTTGCCACAGTAGTCGATGCTCCTGGCGATCAGCTCGACAGGAATGCTCGTGCCATCGCGACCGCTCAATTCGGCCTCCTGCGGCTGTTCGCCGAAGCCCGAGATATCGGATCCGAAGAGATCGCCAAGCTGCATTCCGTTCAGGGTCGCTGTTGCTTTGCCCGTCAGTGCCGCAATGCTGTCATTGGCACTGATGATGCGGTTGCCGTCGCAGACGATCAGCCCCTCCACGGCGGCATTGGCCAGGCCGTGCATGCGGTCGACCTCGAGCTTCTGGCGACGGAAGCGCAAATCGATCCACAGCGCCGATGCCGACAGAACCAGGATCACCAGTGTGGCGGCGGCGGCCGCGAAAGCCTGCGAGGTCGGCTCGATCGTGTATTCGGATATGACGATCGAGGGATCGGGGAAGATCGAGACGGCACCCATCCCGATGAAATGCAGGGTGCAGATCGCCAGCGTCAGCAGCACCGCGCCGCCGGATGTCGCCTTCAAGGAGGGGCGGCGCTGCACGACACGCAGCGCCAGCGCCGCGAGCGTTACGCCGGCCAGCAGGGAAACGGCGACAAGCAACAGGTTCCACTCGATACGGCCCTGAACCTCGAACGCCGCCATGCCGATGTAGTGCATGGCTGCGATACCGCCGCCCAGCACGGCGCCGCCGACGAGATGATAGTCGAACTCATCCCGCAAGGTGGCGATCCACATGCCGGCTGCCGTCAAAGTGACCGAAGCAGCGAGCGAAAGCACGGAGAGTGCCGGATCATAGGCACTGGGTATGCCCGGTGTGAATGCGAGCATGGCGATGAAGTGCGTTGCCCAGATGCCAAAGCCGGTCGAAGTGGCCGCGATCATCAGCCAGGCAAGCCGGTTCCGATCTGTGGAACGGCTTATGTGCTGAAGCAGGTTGACAGCAGAGAAGCAGGAAATTCCGCAGATCAACGCGGCGAGTGCGACCAGTCTCAGATCATGTTCGTTGACGATACAATTGTAGACCGTCAGCATTTATTTCACCTGAGCTTTGGAAATAAACAGGGCAGCAGGATTGAGTAGCGCGTTGCCGTTGAGGGATCGATAAAGTCGGCTGCAACCTTGGCGTGTCTCTTCGGGTTGCTGCGGCTGCAATCAGGGCTGACACGCCGAAAGCCAGCTTGACGGTCCCGACGGTGGTTCCTGGCGCGCTTGTCGTCGCGCTAAGCCGGCTAACCGCATCGCTTCCCATGCCTCCAAGCGGAGACGAGCGTTGCGTCAGGTAAAGGGTGAAGTTCGTCGATCTGCAACAAAACCGTTGTCTGATTGTCATGAGCGACACATATTGCCTTCGCGGGAGTGCCCCCTTTCGCCAATGACAAACGGGAGATGAAACATGAAGTCCTTCGGCTTCGCGGCCGGTGTTGCCGCTACCTTTATGACGCTTTCCTCAACCTCCGCTTTTGCCGTCACGCAGATCAGTTGGTGGCACGCCATGACTGGCGCCAATGCCGAAGTCGTCGACAAGATCTCCAAAGATTTCAATGCCAGCCAGAGCGACTATGAGCTCGTTCCGGTGTTCAAAGGCACGTATCCCGAGACGCTGAATGCCGGCATTGCCGCCTACCGCGCGGGCCAGGCGCCAGACATCATCCAGGTGTTCGACGTCGGCACCGGCGTGATGATGGCGGCCGAAGGTGCCATCAAGCCCGCAGCCGATGTGTTGACCAGCGCTGGAATGACCTTCGACAAGAGCCAGTATCTGCCAGGCATAGTCGGCTATTATTCGAAGCCGGACGGCACCATGCTCTCCTTCCCCTACAACTCCTCCTCGCCGATCCTTTATTACAACAAGGATATCTTCAAGAAGGCTGGTCTCGACGTCGATAGCCCACCCAAGACCTGGAATGAAGTGTGGGAAGACGCCAAGAAGATCATGGCGAGCGGCGCGGCCGCCTGCGGCTACACCTCGACCTGGCTGACCTGGATACATCTGGAGAATTTCGCGGCCTGGAATGACGTGTCATGGGCCACCCAGCAGAACGGTCTGGCCGGCGGCGATGTCGAGCTCAAGATCAACGCGCCGATTTTCGTCAACCATTTCCAGGCGCTGGCGGACCTCGCCAAGGACGGCACCTTCAAATATGGCGGCCGCACCTCCGAAGCCAAGCAGATCTTCCTTGCGGGCGAATGCGGGATCATGACCGAATCGTCCGGCGGACTTGGCGATATCGTCAAGTCCGGCATGAATTACGGCATTGGCCAATTGCCGTATGACAGCGACGCCAAGGGTGCGCCGCAGAACACGACGCCGGGTGGCGCCAGCCTGTGGGTTTTCGCGGACAAATCCGATGAGGAATACAAGGGCGTCGCGGCCTTCTTCGCCTACCTGTCGAAGACCGAGGTGCAAGAATACCTGCACCAGAAGTCGGGTTATCTGCCGGTAACGCTGGCGGCTTATGAAGCGACCAAGAAGTCCGGTTTCTATGACAAGAATGTCGGCCGCGAGACCCCGATCCTGCAGATGACGGGTAAGACGCCGACCGACAATTCCAAGGGCGTACGTCTGCCGAATCTGCCGCAGGTGCGCGATATCCAGAACGAGGAGTTCGAGAAGATGCTCGCCGGCCAGCAGACCGCGCAGCAGGCGCTCGACAATGCGGTTACGCGTGGCAATGCCGCGATCAAGGAAGCGCTGGGGAATTAGAGCGAGCGCAGGTCCTTGCTCTACGGCGCACCCATCTGTCCCGCCGGGCATCTCCCCTCGTGAGGGGAGTTTTGCCGTGCCTTGCGATTTCGCCAATGGTCGATGATGCCCAGTCCGAAACGCTCATCAAAGCCATCTTGGCGGAGAGGGGTGCCGCATGGTGCCCCCCGCCTCATCACCTCGGAGTGGCTCCGTGACCCCTCGCGTCGTGTTCCCCAACAAGGTCCTTCCCTACCTGCTTGTGGCGCCGCAACTGGCCATCACGCTCGTTTTTTTCTACTGGCCGGCCGGTCAGGCGTTCTACCAATCCATGCTCAGGCAGGATCCGTTCGGGCTGAGGACCAAGTTCGTCTGGTTCGCCAATTTCAGGAAAGTGCTTGCCGATCCGGCCTACCTGAACTCGATCAAGGTCACGGTGGTGTTTTCCCTTGCGACCGCTATCGTCGCCATGTGCGTGGCGCTCCTGCTGGCGGTCATGGCAGAGAAGGTGGTGCGCGGCAAAGGTCTCTACCGCACGCTCTTGATCTGGCCCTACGCGGTGGCGCCGGCGATTGCCGGTATGCTGTGGCTATTCCTCTTCAACCCTTCGATCGGGTCGCTGGCCTACATGCTGAGGAGTTTCGGCATCGCCTGGGATCCACTGCTCAATGGCACCCACGCCATGATCCTGCTGGTGTCCGCCGCTGCCTGGAAGCAGATCAGCTACAATTTCCTGTTCTTCGTCGCCGGCCTGCAGGCGGTGCCGAAAGCCTTGATCGAGGCGGCGGCCATGGACGGCGCCGGCGAGACCAAGCGATTCTGGACCATCGTCTTCCCGCTGCTTGCGCCGACGACCTTCTTCCTGCTGGTCGTCAACACCGTCTATGCCCTGTTCGACACGTTCGGCATCGTCCATGCCGTCACCGGGGGCGGTCCGGGCAAGACGACTGAGACGCTGGTCTACAAGGTCTACAATGACGGCTTCGTCAATCTGATCCTCGGTGACTCGGCGGCGCAGTCGGTCATCCTGATGATCATCGTCATCTCGCTCACCGCCATCCAGTTCCGCTATGTGGAACGCAAAGTCCATTACGGCTGAGGGCGAGCGATGATCGGCCAGTCACCGCTCCGCACCGTCATCGCCCACGCCATGCTGATCCTCGGCATATTGATCGTCGCCTTCCCGATCTACTACACGTTCGTTGCCTCGACGC
>NZ_RZPF01000544.1:0-4586 GCF_004022735.1 Mesorhizobium sp. M7A.F.Ca.AU.001.01.1.1 | reverse complement strand
GCTCTAGATCGTTAAAAGAGGGGACGACCTCCATGCAGCTCATCGAATTCCTGGCGCCGCATTTTCAATTTGTGTCCGATCCAACCGCCTGGGTCGCGCTGCTGACGCTGATTGTGCTCGAGGTCGTGCTCGGCATCGACAATCTGATCTTCATCTCGATCCTGACCAACAAGCTGCCGGAAGCACAACGGGCCCGTGCCCGCCGGCTCGGCATCTCGGCGGCGCTGATCATGCGGCTGGTGCTGCTGGCCACCATTTCGATCATCGTCCAGCTGACCACGCCGGTATTCACGGCCTTCGGCCATGGTTTTTCCTGGCGCGACCTGATCCTGATCGCCGGCGGCCTGTTCCTGGTCTGGAAGGCGACCAAGGAGATCCATCACACGGTCGATCCCGACGACCACAAGGATACGATGATGGGCGAGACGCTGCAGATCAGCCTCGCCGGCGCGATCTTCCAGATCCTGCTGCTCGACCTGGTCTTCTCGATCGATTCGATCATCACCGCCGTCGGCATGACCGACGAGATCGCCATCATGTACATCGCCGTGATCGTGGCGGTGAGCGTGATGATGCTGGCGGCCGGGCCGCTGGCCAACTTCATCGCCAAAAACCCGAGCATTGTCATGCTGGCGCTGGGCTTCCTTTTGATGATCGGCATGACACTGATCGCCGACGGCATGGGCTACCATGTGCCCAAGGGCTACATCTATGCGGCGATGGGCTTTTCGGCATTGGTCGAGGGGCTCAACATGCTGGCGCGGCGGCGCAAGAAGCCGGGCGGCGGGCATTGAGGCAAGAGCAGCAGGGTGGTCGCCCTTGCACAGACCAGTCATGCGAGATTGATCTGCCAGGAGACCCCGAACCTGTCGTTTAGCCATGCGAAACGGCGGCTGAAGCCGTAATTGTCCGATGGCATCAGGAACGCGCCATCCTTGCCCAGCGTCTCGACAATTCGGTTCAGTTCATCCTCGGAGGAACAGTCCACATACAGCGACACCGATGGCGTGAAGGTGAATGCATGGTGGACGGGGCTGTTGAAGACCATGACTTCCAGGCCGGCGATCGACACCCGCGCTAGTTTGACCGTTCCTTGCGGACCGTCTTCGCCGGGGCCGTAATTCGTGACGTCGAGGACGCTGCTGCCGGGAATGGTCTCGCAATAGAGGGTCATTGCCTCTTCGGCCTTGCCCTCGAACATCAGGAATGGCGTTACTTTCTTCATCGCAAAGGCCTCCTCTTCCTTCTGGTTGCTCAGATGTCGGGTCGCTCAAACATTGGTCTCGTTGGCGGGTTCGCCTTTCATCTCGCTGCGGTAGTAACCGTCGCGCAAATTGATGCCGTACTCGACATAGGCCTTCATGCAGGCCAGCATCTGCGACCAGCCCTCGCAATTGAGGTAGGACTTCTTCAGGCCGACCGCGCCTTCCTGCCAGCCGCTCTCGGCGATGGTGACGAAGGTGCCGCCATCGTCCAGCGGTTCGAAGTTCATCTCGATGCGGGTTTTGTAGGCCGGCTTGCCGTCCTCATCGGTGGCATCCCAGCGCAGCACGATGCGGCGGTCCTTGACCACTTCGTCGACCTCAACCGGCACCTTGCCCCACCAGACGACGCCGGCGCCGGCTTCCAGCGGGGCGCTGGCGCCGCCGATCGTGGTGAAATAGCCGCTCAGTTTCTTCGGATTGACGACTGCGTCGAAGACGTCGGCGACCGGCTTGCCGATGCGTCCGGAAACACTGAATCCAAGTGACATATCCACAGCTCCTTCCCTTGATCGGTCCAAAGATACGTTATATAAACATAACATGTCAAGCAGATCGCAAGACGACAATGTTTTCAAGGCGCTGGCGCATCCGCGCCGGCGCGAAATGCTGGATCAGCTGAAGGACGCGCCGAAGACGACCGGCATGCTGTGCGAGGCCTTTCCCGATATCGATCGCTGCACGGTCATGCTGCATCTGAAGGTGCTGGAGGAGGCCGACCTGATCGTTGCGCGGCGCGACGGCCGCGAGCGCTGGAACCATCTCAACGCGCTGCCGATCAAGCAGATCCACGACCGCTGGATCAGCCAGTATGCCGGCCATGCGCTCAGCATCATCGACCGACTGAAGTCGGACCTCGAGGCGTGAGCGGCCGCAGCAGGTCACGTCTTGCGCCGCATGCGCGGTGCGGCTGGACGAATTGAGCCGATTTATCTATAAGCCGGCCATTCCGACAGAGAACGCCGTGCTTCCAAGAGGTGCACCTGGGACGCTCTGAAATTTTGAATTCGGGCATTGCGGAAGACGAGGTCAGATCACTTCGCTTCGCGATGCTCTAGCCGAGAAGACGACAGGGGTGCCATGGCTGGCCATTCACAGTTCAAGAACATCATGCACCGCAAGGGCCGCCAGGATGCGGTGCGGTCTAAAATGTTTTCCAAGCTGGCGCGCGAAATCACCGTCGCCGCCAAGAGCGGGACGCCCGATCCATCGATGAACCCGCGCTTGCGCCTGGCGATCCAGAACGCCAAGGCGGTGTCGATGCCGAAGGACAACATCCAGCGCGCCGTCAACAAGGCCTCGATGGGCGATGCCGAGAATTACGAAGCCGTGCGCTATGAGGGCTATGGCCCGGGCGGCGTCGCTGTCATTGTCGAGGCGCTGACCGACAACCGCAACCGCTCGGCGTCCAATGTGCGTGCTGCCTTCACCAAGGCCGGCGGCGCGATGGGCGAAACGGGCTCGGTTTCCTTCATGTGGGACCGCGTCGGCGAGATCTATTATCCGGCATCGGCCGGCAGCGCCGACAAGGTCATGGAAGCGGCAATCGAAGCCGGCGCCGACGACGTGGAAACCGACGAGGAAGGCCACACCATCTATTGCGCCTTCGAGAATCTCGGTGAGGTGTCGAAGGCTCTGGAAACCTCGCTCGGCGAGGCAGAATCGGTGAAGCTGATCTGGCGGCCGCAGAACAACGTTCCGGTCGACGAGGAGCGGGCACAGTCGCTGATGAAACTGGTCGCCACGCTCGAGGACGACGACGACGTGCAGAGCGTCTACGCCAACTTCGAAGTCGACGACGAGACCATGGCCAAGCTCAGCGCGGCATGAGCGGAGCTCAGCCCGGCATGAGCGAGAGAGTGCTCCCCGCCATCCGCATCACCTACTGCACGCAGTGCCAATGGCTGTTGCGCGCCGGCTGGATGGCGCAGGAGCTGCTGTCGACCTTCGGCACGGACCTCGGCGAAGTAACGCTGGTGCCGGGCACCGGCGGCATCTTCACCATTTCCTGCAATGACGTGCTTGTCTGGGATCGCAAGCGCGACGGCGGTTTTCCGGACGCGGCCAAGCTGAAGCAACTGGTCCGCGATGTCATTGATCCGGACCGCGACCTCGGTCATTCCGATCGGAAGACAAAGGCGTAGAGGCCGCCGGCGCTGCCGTCACTTGCGTCGCCACGCTCCGAAGGCGGCGCCAATCGCAATACCCGCGGCGACGCCCATCGGAAGGTCATCCAGAGCGGTGCCGACCGCGGCACCGACACCAACTCCGATTGCCATGCCGAAGGCCATATTCGAATATTGATCCTTCATCGGTGGCTCCATCCATCCTTTTCAACGCGCGGCGAACCAGAAGGATGCCAGCGCGGCTATGCCGCTGATGGTGCGGACATGGTTCCACATCACCCACTCGTCGAGGTAGCGCGACCACAGGCTTGCGCCATTGCTGCTGGCCGGATCGAGGGCGGCGAGCGCATCGTTGAGCGGGACGTTGAAGATCATCGTCACCACCACGATGCCGATGAGATAGAGCAGGCTGCCGGCAACCAGCCAGAGCGAGCCTGGCTGGTTCCAGCCGATCACCGCACCGATGGCGACAACGATGCAGACGAGAGCCGTGCCGAACAGTGCTGTCATGAACAGCGGCGTCACCGCTGTGACGTTGATGGAATTCATCGCGGCAATGCCGCTTGCGGCTGGCATGCGGGCGAGGCCCGGCATGACGAAGCTGGAGAAAGCAAAGAAGACGCCGCCGACGACGCCTGAGCCAAGTGCGGCAATGAAGATGAGAGTGGGAAGAAGTTTCGCGATCATGTCAGTTGCTCCAGATGCCCATTGTGCTTTCCTCCGCATAAACGTGATTAATCCTCACATTTGCAAAACGTGATAAACCCTCGTATTTTTCGAGTCAAGTGATTTTGGCGGCATTTGGAGTCAGGTATGGAAGACGCGGCAACCCCCGTTTCCGCACAGAAGCAGGCTGCTTCACCGCGTCGGGCGCCGGGCCAGCAGCGCAGCCGCGAGCGGGTCGAGCGCATGCTGGCGGCTGCCTCGGCGCTGATCGCCGAGCAAGGCAGCGATGCCATGCGCATGGGTGAGGTGGCGGAGCGCGCTGGGGTGTCGATCGGGTCGCTCTACCAGTTCTTTCCGGACAAGCGGGCGATCATCTGGGCGCTGGCCGAGCGCTACACCGCCGAAAGCCAGTCCTGCATTTCGGCAGCACTGGCTGGCATCAGCGACGCCGAAGGCCTGCAGTCCGCGTTTTCAGAGTTGGTCGACATCTATTACCGGCTGTTCCTGGCCGAGCCGGTGATCCGCGACATCT
>NZ_RZPF01000543.1:0-4620 GCF_004022735.1 Mesorhizobium sp. M7A.F.Ca.AU.001.01.1.1 | reverse complement strand
GTGCTGTATCTGCCGATCATCGTGCTGGTCATCTATGCCTTCAACGCGGCGAGCTCGACCTCCGAATGGGGCGGCTTTTCGCTGAAATGGTTCCAGTCGGCATGGCAGAACACGCAGGTCGTCGATGCCACGCTGCGTTCCTTCCAGATCGGCTCCATTGCGGCGGTGCTCTCCACGATCTTTGCCACCATGGCGGCGCTCGCCACCACCCGCACCGCGTCCTATCCCGGCCTCACCTTCAAGTATGCGGCGATCAACCAGCCGCTGATGGTGCCCGAGATCGTCACCGGGGTGGCGCTGCTGATCTTCTTCTCGCGCATCAAGATCTTCACCGGTTATTCCGGCATCGGCTATCTGGTCGCCGCGCACACGGCGTTCTGCATTCCCTTTGCCTATTTGCCGATCCGGGCGCGGCTTGAGAATATGGACCTGACGCTGGAGCGTGCCGCAGCCGACCTCTACGCGACGCCCTGGAAGACGTTCCGGCGCATCACGTTGCCGCTTCTGTGGCCCGGCATCCTGGCCGGGCTGATGCTGGCCTTCGTCATCTCGCTCGACGACGTCGTCATCACCGAGTTCGTCAAATCGGGCGGCCAGGACACGCTGCCCACCTACATGCTCGGCCAGATCCGCCGCGGCATCACACCCGAGATCAACGCGATATCGACCGCCTTCCTGCTGCTCTCGGTTGCCATCGTCACGTTGTTTCTCTTCGTCAGCAGGAAACGAGACTGAACCGAAAAATGGGAGTTAAAACCATGAACTGGAAGACAACAGCAACCGCCATGGGGTTGGCGTTGCTCGCCTCGACGGGCCTGGCCCGCGCCGACGGCGTGCTCAACATCTACAATTGGGGCAACTACACCAGCCCCGACGTGATCAAGAAGTTCGAGGCCAAATACAACGTCAAGGTGACCATCACCGATTATGATTCCAACGACACCGCGCTTGCCAAGGTTCGCCAGGGCGGCACCGGCTTCGACATTGCGGTACCCTCGCAGACCTACGTGCCGATCTGGATCAAGGAAGGCCTTGTCCTGGAAACCGACCCCGGCAAGATGGAGAACTTCAAGAATGTAGCGCCCGAATGGGCCAACCCCGACTTCGATCCAGGCCGCAAATACTCGGTGCCGTGGGCGCTGGGCACGGTGGGCGTCGTCGTCAACACCGACGCCTACAAGGGACCGGCCGACAGCTGGGGCATCATCTTCAACACGCCGGACGAGCTGAAGGGCAAGGTCAACGTCGTTCCCGAGATGAATGACGTCATCTTCGCGGCGATCAAATATGTCGGCGGCCAGCAGTGCACGGACGACAAGGCGGTGCTGAAGAAGGTGCGTGACACGCTGGTCGCGGCCAAGCCGAACTGGATCGCCATGGAATACAACACCATCGAGAAGATGGGCGCCGGCGACTTCAAGGCAACCAGCGACTGGAACGGCTCGGCGCTGCGCCAGCGGCTGGCCAATCCGGCCATCCACTACAATTATCCAAAGGAAGGTTACGGCCTGTGGAGCGATAACGTGGTCGTTCTGAAGGAAGCCAAGAACGTCGACAATGCCAAGCTGTTCCAGAACTTCATCATGGATCCGGAAAACGCGGCGGGCCTGTCGGCCTTCCACCGCTATGCCAACGCCATCACCGGCTCGGACAAATACATGCCGGCCGACATGAAAGATGCGCCGGAAGTCGTCATTCCGGCCGCAGCGAAGCCACAGGGCGAATTCCAGAAGATGTGCGCGCCTGAAATCCAGGACATCTACACCAAGATCTGGACCGAACTGCAGAAGTAATCGCTGCATGACGGACCCGGCGGCACATGTCGCCGGGTCTTTCTTTTCCGGGAATGGCCTTTCATGGACTCCTATCGCAACAGCGATCCGCGGCCGCCGATCATGCAGGGCTCGCCGCCCGCCATGGTGCCGCCGAAGCTCGACTGGGACCGGCCGCCATGGAACCGCTGGGCGTTCCAGCACATCCGTGAAATTCTGCCGACCGCCGAAGTCTGGCGCGGCAACGGCCATCGCCGCCGTCTCGAACGCGCCGAGGTCGATCTTGACGGGCTGGCGGTCGAGGACAGCGAGGGCAAGCCGACGACACTCGCCGGGCTGCTCGACGAGACCTATACGGACGGTTTTCTGGTGCTCAAGGACGGCAAGATAGCCTATGAGCGCTATTTCAACGGCATGGGTGAGCGCACGCTGCACCTGTCGCAGTCGATGGCCAAGTCCGTCACCGGTTCGGTATTCGGCATACTGGTCGGGCGCCGCCTGATCGATCCGGCCAGGCCGGTCACGGATTATTTGCCGGAGCTCGGCGCCACCGGCTGGGCCGGCGCCAATGTGCAGCATGTGCTCGACATGACGAGCGGCGTGCGTTTCTCCGAGGAATATACCGACCGCTATTCCGACATCGGCCAGGTCGATGTCGCCACCGGCTGGAAGCCGGTGCCGCCGGGCAGCGATCCGGATTTTCGCTGGCCCTCGCACATGTTCGAGCTGATCCTGGGCTTGAAGGACACGATCCGCCCGCACGGGGCTCAATTCGAATACCGCTCGATCGAGACCGATGTGCTCGCCTTCATCATGGAGCGGGTGACAGGCAAACGGCTGCCGCAGCTGGTTTCGGAAGAGCTCTGGCAAAAGCTCGGCGCCGACGAAAGCGCCTGCTTCACCGTCGACAGCGCCGGCTATGCGGTGGCCGATGGCGGCTTCAATGCAACGTTGCGCGATTATGGCCGCTTCGGCCAATTGATCCTCGACAATGGTGGCGGCGTCGTGCCGGCCGGCTGGGTCGAGGACACGCGCAACGGCAGGCATGGGCCGGACTTCAGCCCCAGCCTGCCGGAGGGCAGCTATCGCAACCAGTTCTGGATCGAGGACCCGCGCTCGCGCGCACTGATGTGCCGCGGCGTGTTCGGTCAGATGATCCATATCGACTGGAACACCGGAATGGTCGTGGTGAAGCTTTCGACCTGGCCGGATTTCGCCAATGGTGCCTATTCCATAGCGACGCTGAAAGCCGTGCACGCTATCGCCACGGCACTTCGCTGAGCCTCCACAAAGAAGAAACGACCCGGAAGGAAACGCCATGACCGGCAAAACCGTGTTCGAGACCCGCTATGGCTTCCGGCGCAACCAGGTGGTGCTCGCCAATTGGCGCGAGAACCCGTTCAACCGGTGGTCGTTCCAGAATCTCGGCGAACTGGTGCCGACCGCCCGGGTGGCGGCGACGTCGGGCGTTGTCGAAATCCCCGTGCGCGATATGGGCGGCCTGCTCGGCGAGAAGGTCGCGATCGCCGGCACACCGGAGACGGTGGCTGATTTTCTCGCACGTTCGAGCACCGACGCACTGACGGTGATGAAAGGCGGCAGGATCGTCGGCGACTGGTTCGCGCCGCATATGGATTTCGGCGCCCGCCACATCATCTTTTCGATCAGCAAGTCGCTGACCGCCATCATTGCCGGCATACTAGAAGGCGAGGGGGTGTTCGACCCGGAAGCGCCGGTGACGGCCTACATCCCCGAAGCCGCCGGCTCGGCCTATGGCGATGCGAGCGTGCGGCATGTGCTCGATATGAGCGTCAGTCTCGATTTCGAGGAAGCCTATCTCGATCCGGAAAGTGCTTTCGCCCGCTATCGCCGTGCCACGCTGTGGAATCCGGGCGGCGGTACGGAGAGCCTGCGCGAATTCATCCTGACCCTGCAACGTCTTGCAGAGCCGCATGGCCAGACCTTCCGCTACCGCTCGCCGAATTCCGACCTGCTCGGCCTGCTGCTCGAGCGTGCGTCGGGCCAGCGGTTCACCGACCTGATGCGCGAGAAGCTGTGGCTGCCGCTCGGCGCTGTCAGCGAAGCCTCGATCGGCGTCGACATGGAAGGCACGGCGCGCACGGCCGGCGGCATTTCGGTGACGCCGCGCGACCTGGCGCGTGTCGGCGAGATGATGCGGCAAGGTGGCATGGCCAATGGCCGCCGCATCGTACCGGAAGCCTGGGTGCGCGACACGACCAGCACTGGCGGCAGTGCGGACGCCTGGCAGCGCGGCGCGATGCTGCCACTGTTTCCCAAGGGCCGTTACCGCAACAAATGGTACCAGACTGGACACGAGAACGGCGCCTATTGCGGCATCGGTATTCATGGCCAGTGGCTGTATGTCGATCCCAGGACCGAAGTGGTGATCGCCAAGATGTCGTCGCAGCCGGAGCCTGTCGACGATCCGCTCGATATCGAGATCGTCGCGTTCTTCGAGGCGCTGAGCCGGCTGATCTAGGCGCGCCGCGATCGCCACATTGGCGCACGCTTTCCTGTGGACCCGCCGGGCTGATCGAAGCGCGGCGGTTGGCGGGCCGGAGGTCTGCGCCTATGGTCGCCGCTCTTTGGATGAGAGCAGGAACGACATGGCATCCGACATCAAGCGCATTGCAGCCATCATCGCGGCCGAGATCAGCGCGCGGCCCGAACAGGCGGCCGCGGCGATCGAACTGCTCGATGAGGGCGCGACAGTGCCGTTCGTGGCGCGCTACCGCAAGGAAGTCACCGGCGGGCTCGACGACACGCAATTGCGCGATCTTGCCGAACGCCTTGCCTATCTGCGCGAGCTCGACGCGCGCCGCGACAC
>NZ_RZPF01000542.1:0-4633 GCF_004022735.1 Mesorhizobium sp. M7A.F.Ca.AU.001.01.1.1 | reverse complement strand
CTGCTGTACAGCACCGGCAGCGGCTTCGATGGCGCTTCGGCGGCGTCGGCCTGAAAACCCCCGTCCAGGCCTTCGGCAAAGGCCGAATAGGTCGGCCCATAGTCAGTGAACGACCAGGCAAAGGCGGAACTGTAGAAGGCCTTCAGCCGGTCCAGCGTTCCGCCCGTAGCCGGCATTTCCAGATAGTCGAGTTTTCCGGACAGTTTCATAGCCACCTCTTTGTTCACTGTATGTTCTACTCCAGAATCCCCGGCATAGCAAACCTTTTTGCCGCATCCTGAGGCACGGCTTTGCTTAATCGATTGTAGTGGCCGGGCGGCTTTGCCGACGCCTTGCCTTTCGCACTGCAGCATCATATCGCTCCAAGGGCGGACCGGCGGAACTTTCCGTTTCGCCAATCTTTCCAATCTCCTGCAACCGGAGAGCGATGCATGACCAAATGGGTTTTCACCTTTGGCGATGGTGCGGCGGAGGGCCGTGCCAGCGACAAGAATCTCCTGGGCGGCAAAGGCGCCAACCTAGCCGAGATGTGCAGCCTGGGGCTGCCGGTGCCGCCGGGCTTCACCATCACCACGGAGGTCTGCAACGCCTACTACGCCAACGGCCGTATTTATCCGGCCGGGTTGGAAGCCGATGTCGCGGTCGCGCTCGATCACATCGGCCGGCTGACCGGTCGTCGGTTCGGCGACCCGTCGAAACTGCTGCTGGTGTCGGTGCGTTCTGGCGCTCGCGCCTCGATGCCCGGCATGATGGACACCGTCCTCAATCTCGGCCTGAACGACGAGACGGTCGAGGCGCTGGCCGCCGATTCCGGCGATGCGCGCTTTGCCTATGACAGCTACCGCCGCTTCATCCAGATGTATTCCGATGTCGTCATGGGTCTCGACCACGAAGTGTTCGAGGAAATCCTGGAGGACCAGAAGGGCGGGCTCGGGCACGAGCTCGACACCGAACTGACGGCGCTCGAATGGCAGGGCGTCATCGCGCTCTACAAGGCCAAAGTCGAGGAAGAGCTTGGCAGGCCGTTTCCGCAGGATCCGCATGAGCAGCTCTGGGGCGCGATATCAGCCGTGTTCTCGAGCTGGATGAACAACCGCGCCATCACCTATCGCCGCCTGCACGATATTCCCGAAAGCTGGGGCACGGCGGTCAACGTCCAGGCCATGGTGTTCGGCAATATGGGCGAAACCTCGGCCACCGGCGTTGCCTTCACGCGCAACCCATCGACCGGCGAAAAGATGCTCTATGGCGAGTTCCTGGTGAACGCGCAGGGCGAGGACGTCGTTGCCGGCATCCGCACGCCGCAGAACATCACCGAAGCGGCGCGTATCGCAGCAGGCTCGGACAAGCCGTCGCTGCAGAAGCTGATGCCTGACGCGTTCCAGTCCTTCGTCACCATCTCCGATAGTCTGGAGAAGCACTACCGCGACATGCAGGATCTCGAATTCACCATCGAGCGCGGCAAATTGTGGATGCTGCAGACCCGCTCCGGCAAGCGCACCGCCAAGGCGGCGCTGAAAATTGCCGTCGAGATGGCGCGCGACAGGCTCATCACGAAAGAGGAAGCCGTTGCCCGTATCGACCCGGCCTCGCTCGACCAGTTGCTGCATCCCACCATCGACCCCAAGGCCGCGCGCGACGTCATCGGCATCGGACTGCCGGCCTCGCCCGGTGCCGCTACCGGCGAGATCGTCTTTTCCTCAGCTGACGCCGAGGACTTGAAGACACAAGGGCGCAAGGCGATCCTAGTGCGCATCGAGACCAGTCCCGAAGACATCCACGGCATGCATGCGGCGGAAGGCATCCTGACCACGCGCGGCGGCATGACCAGCCACGCCGCGGTGGTGGCGCGCGGCATGGGCAAGCCTTGCGTCTCGGGTGCCGGCTCGCTGCGCGTCGACTATAGGGCCGGCACGCTGCTCTCGATGGGGCAGACCTTCCGCAAAGGCGACATCATCACCATCGATGGCGGCAACGGCCAGGTGCTGAAGGGCGCGGTTGCCATGCTGCAGCCTGAACTGTCAGGCGATTTTGCCGCCATCATGGAATGGGCGGACGCGGTGCGGCGCATGAAGGTGCGCACCAATGCCGAAACACCGCTCGATGCGCGCATGGCGCGCTCCTTCGGCGCCGAAGGCATCGGGCTTTGCCGCACGGAGCACATGTTCTTCGACGGCGACCGCATCGTCGCCATGCGCGAGATGATCCTGGCCGACACCGAAAAGGACCGGCGCGCCGCACTCGCCAAGCTTCTGCCCATGCAGCGCTCGGATTTCCTCGAACTGTTCGAGATCATGGCCGGCCTGCCGGTGACGATCCGACTGCTCGATCCGCCGCTGCACGAATTCCTCCCCAAGACCGAGGCTGAAATCGCCGAGGTCGCCGCCGCCATGAACGTGTCGCCCGACAAGCTCAGGCAGCGCACCGAGGCACTGCACGAGTTCAACCCGATGCTCGGCCATCGTGGCTGCCGCCTGGCCGTCTCCTACCCCGAGATCGCCGAGATGCAGGCACGGGCCATTTTCGAGGCGGCCGTGGAGGCCGGCAGGAAGGCCGGCGCCCTGGTGGTCCCCGAGATCATGGTGCCGCTCGTCGGCCTGGTGAAGGAACTCGACTACGTCAAGGCGCGCATCGATGCGGTTGCCAAGAGCGTCATGGAGGAAACCGGGGTCAAGATCGACTATCTCACTGGCACGATGATCGAGCTTCCCCGCGCCGCCATCCGCGCGCATGTCATTGCAGAATCAGCCGAATTCTTCTCCTTCGGCACCAACGACCTGACCCAGACGACCTTCGGCATCTCGCGCGACGATGCGGCCTCGTTCCTGGAAACCTACCGCCAGAAGGGCATTATCGATCAGGACCCGTTCGTCTCGCTCGACATCGAGGGCGTCGGCGAACTGGTGCGCATGGCCGCGCAAAAGGGCAAGGCGACGCGGCCCGACATCAAGCTCGGCATCTGCGGCGAACATGGCGGCGATCCGGCCTCGATCCGCTTTTGCGAAGAGGTCGGCCTCGACTACGTGTCCTGTTCGCCCTATCGCGTGCCGATCGCCAGGCTGGCGGCAGCGCAGGCAGCGGTGCTGGTTGCGAAAACAGGCCGCGGATAGGATCCATCCAGCTTACCGTTTTGTAAGACAATTCACGCGAACGTGCTGGCCGCGCCGCGTAATCTCGACATTGTTCCTGCCCAATTTGCGGCCATCCGCAAATTGCTCCCGGAAACAGATGCTGCAGATCTCTCCCGCGCCGCTCCGCTCGATCCTGGTCATTCAAACCAAGTTCATAGGAGATCTCGTCCTCGCCTCGGCGCTCGCCAAGAACCTGCGGCTCGAATTCCCCGGCGCCAGCATCGTCTTTCTGTGCGAGGCCCGCTTCGAGAGCTTCGTGATCGCCCATGGTATCGCTTCCGAGGTGGTCGCATTCAGGCGCGACCGCATGCGCGGCACGCCCTTGGAGCGCGGGAAGGAGCTCTACGCCATGGTGCGGGCGTTGCGCCGCTTCCGCTTCGACCTGACCATCGACCTGACCGATTCGAAGACGTCGCGCATCCTCACCGGGCTCGTCCACGCAAAGACCCGTGTCGGATACAATCCCTCCGAAAGACCCTTGCGTATGCTGGAGCGGCAGCCCGCCAACGTCCTTGCCAAGCCCTACGGCTTTGATGGCCAGCATTTCCTGTACCGCTACCTCTCGCCGCTCGAAGCGCTCGGCATTGAACTTCGCACGGTGATTCCGAACCTTCAGCCGCTGCCATTGGAGATGGCGAAAGCATTGGCGCTCCTGGATAAACACCATCTGCGGCCAAATGCCTTCATCGCCGTGCATGCGGGTGCAAGCTTCGAGGGGCGACGTTGGCAGCCGGAGCGGTTTGCAGCAGCGATCGTCGAGATTGCCGGCGAGACCGGCCTGGACGTCGTCCTGGTGGGCGGCCCGGACGAGCGCGAGATCGCCGAACGCATCGTCGCCAGGACCGCGCCGCCGGTCGTCAATCTCGTCGGTGACCTGTCGCTTGAAAGCCTGCTGGCGGTGCTGAAACAGGCCCGGCTGTTTCTCGGCAATGAGAGCGGCCCGATGCACATGGCGGCAGCCACTGGGACCCCGGTTGTCGGGCTGTTCGGTCTGACGGAGCCGTCGCGCTGGGGTCCCGTCGGCGTGCCCAGCATCTCGCTCCAGCCGCCGATGCCTTGCGCCTGCATGGCCGAGGACCTTTGCCGCGCGCCGGATCCCAGCAAGGCATGCTGCGTCTGGGGCCTGGAAGTCAAGCCGGTGGTCGACGCGGTGCGCGAGGTTCTTTCGCGCACCGAAATGCAGCTGGAATGCGTCATCTGAGATCATGGGTCGCATGCACGACTCTCGACGCGGTGGAATGACCCCTTCGCCACAGGCACGGTCACATTGTCGCGTGGAGCGCTTTTCTGCTATGCATCATCCTGATTTCCGCCTTCATGCGGGTCTTTGGGATGCCTGCTTGAAATGACGGGTCAGGAAATCGGTTTGATGCGCCTGCTGCAAAAAAATCTCTGGATGATCGCCATGTCGTTGGCGATGGCATCCGCCGGCCATGCCGCGCCGCTCGTCGAGCCGACGCTGCACATCAGGCCGCAGGCGAGCGGCGCCGGCCGTGTGGCAC
>NZ_RZPF01000541.1:0-4639 GCF_004022735.1 Mesorhizobium sp. M7A.F.Ca.AU.001.01.1.1 | reverse complement strand
ACTCGACATATTCCTTGAGGCCGGGAACGACGCCCAGATGCGCCTTCTTGACGTAGAAGAACAGCGGGCGCGAGACGGGATACTTGCCGCTGGCAATCGTCTCGGTCGAAGGCACGATACCTTCCACGGTGGCGACCTTCAGCTTGTCGGCATTGTTCTCATAGAAGGCGAGGCCGAACACGCCGACGCCGGTCTTGTTGGAGTCGATGCGGGCGAGCGTCTCGGTATAGTCGCCATCGATGTCGACGGCCTTGCCGTCCTTGCGGATGGCAATGCAGGTTTTGCCGATTTCCTTGTCGTCGGCAATGCCGGCGGCCTTGAGAGCAGCCTTGTCACAGCCGGCATCGAGGAGCTTGGTCTCGAACACTTCGCGCGTGCCGTGCTTTTCGCCCGGAATGTAGGCGGCGATGTCCCAGTCGGGCAGCTTCGGATTGACCTGGCTCCACTTGGTGTTCGGATTGTCGACGAGCTTGCCGTCGACGACCAGCTTGGCCGCGAGCGCCTTGTAGATGTCGGCGGGAACCAGCGCCCAGTCCGGGCCCTTGATGTCGGTGGCGAAGACGATGCCGTCATAGCCGATCCGGACTTCCTGGACTTCCTTCACGCCGGCGGCGGCGCAGGACTTGAGTTCGTCCGCCTTGATCGGACGCGACGAGTTGGCGATGTCGATCGTGTCTTCGCCGACGCCCTTGCAGAATTCCTTGATGCCGGCGCCGCTGCCGCCGGATTCGACGACCGGGGTCTTGAAGTTGGTGAACGTTTCGCCGAACTGCTCGGCAACGATCTTGGCATAAGGTAACACGGTCGATGATCCGGCGACCTGGATCTGGTCGCGCGCGGCGGCGAAGCCGGACGACGCGGCGAGCGCAAGCGCAGCGGCCGACGCCGTATAGAGGAATTTCTTCATGTGGCCTGCTCCTGTTCGGAAGATGGTCTCTCGGCGCTCGTCAGTCGGCGCCCGCTGAGGCCAATAGCCTTCGATTATAACAGTCGCATGACAGTTTGATGTCACCCCGGTAACGCGTCATCGCGATGAGCAAAACGCCGCCTGGCCGGCACTGAACACGCAGCCCGGCTTTGTCCCCGGAATCAGAGACTTGCTCCGCTTGGGGCCGAGATTGGCCAGCGATTTGGGGTTAGCCGGCCTTTACGAAAAAAAGCCGGACGGGAGCGCGTTGCTCTCAGCCAGACGGTGTCATGGCCGGGCCATCGCCGAAAACAGGTCCGTTGGGGTAGGTTGACGCTGTCTCATGCCGGCGGTCGCTGCTCCCGCCCGTAACTGGAAAGGGAGGAATCGAACGCCGCCATTGTCTCGGCTGGATACAACCTTTGATATGGTGCGATCGCACCATAGTCTTGGCCGCTGGCAGGGCGCGAATCTTCGCCGTATTCCCGGCACTCGGACAGGCAGGACCGGCCCTACCCGGCGTTGCGCTGAGCCTGCCGGCTGGCGCCGACCCAGCGCTCGACCTTCTCGAGCAGCGCCCGGGGACTGATCGGCTTGGGCAGATAGTCGTCCATGCCTGCCTCCAGGCAGCGCTCGCGGTCGCCCTTCAGCGCATGCGCGGTGACGCCGACGATCGGCACATGCGTGCCGGTTTCTTCCTCCAGCCGGCGAATGGCGGCGGTCGCTTCGAGACCGTTCATCTCCGGCATGGAGACATCCATCAGGATCATGCACGGGTTGAGCCGGCCGAAGGCATCGAGCGCCTTGCGGCCATTGCCGACGATCTCGAAACCATAACCGGTCTCGCCGAGAATCTGGGTGAACACCATCTGGTTTACCTCATTGTCCTCGGCCACCAGTATGTCCAGCCTGTCGCCACCAGCCGCCACCGGTGGCCGGGGGCGAATCGAAGGCGGCTGCAGCAGCGCCCGCTGTTCGGACGGTGCCGAGGGCTGCGGCCGCGTCACATTGCTCGCAGCGACGTCGGCCGCGAGCGGCTGCGCGTCGCTGCCGCCAGTGTTGTGGCGATGCCGCTGGATGGTGGCGACCAGCGTTTCCAGCAGCACCGAAGAGCGCGCCGGCTTGATCAACTGGGCATCGATGCCGAGATCGCGATAGCTGGTGTTGGCGAGCGACTGGTCGACCGAGGTCAGCATGATGATCGGCGTTCCGGCAAGGCCAGCGGTGTTGCGCACGATCCGCGCCATTTCGGCGCCGCTCATTTCAGGCATCTGGTAGTCGAGCACGACGCAATCGACCGGCACGCCATAGGCGGCTGCGGCGATCAGCACCTTGAGGCCTTCGGCGCCGCTTTCGGCCGCGCAGGAATCGAACGTCCATGATGTCATCTGCTCGGTCAGGATCGCCCTGTTGACGGCATTGTCGTCGACGATCAGGACACGCGCGCCGGTCACGTCGATCGGCATGATGCGTTGCCCGTTTTGCTGTCCGGCCCTCGGCAGCGTCACCGAGAACCAGAACGTCGAACCCTTGCCTTCGGCGCTTTCGACCCCGATGTCGCCGCCCATCAGCTCGACGAGCCGCGAGGTGATGGCGAGGCCGAGGCCGGTCCCCTCGTGCCGCCGCGTCGATGAAGTGTCGACCTGGCTGAATTTCTCGAAGACCAGTTTCAGTTTTTCCTCGGGGATACCGATGCCCGTATCGGTGACCGAAATGGTGAGCTTCGTTCCGGCTGGAACCCTCTCGCCGGTGACGTCGACCAGCACATGGCCCTCATCGGTGAATTTCACCGCATTGCCGAGCAGGTTGGTGACGATCTGCCTGATGCGGCCGACATCGCCGATGAATAGGCTCTCGAGCCGAGGCTCGACACGTACGATCAGCTCGAGGTCCTTCTCCTTGGCGCGCGTCGACACCAGCGTCGCCACGTCCTCGATCGCCTCGGCCAGATTGAAGGGCGCCGGATCGAGCACCAACTGACCGGCATCGATCTTGGAGAAATCCAGTATGTCGTTGATGATGGTGAGCAGCGCATTGCCCGACTTCACGATGATGTCGGTAAACGTCTTCTGCTTCGGGTCGAGGTCCGATTTGGCCAGCAGTTCGGCCATGCCGAGCACGCCGTTCATCGGCGTGCGTATCTCATGGCTCATATTGGCGAGGAATTCCGACTTGGCGCGGTCGGCGAGCACGGCGCGCTGACGCGCCTCGCGCAGTTCGGCCTCCCGCATCTTCAGCTCGGTGATGTCGGTGGTCGAGCCGATCAGGTAGAGCGAACCGTCGGAGGCGATCATCGCGCCTTTGCGGGCGAATTGATGCCTGACGCTGCCGTCGGCCAGCGTGACCGTCTCTTCGACCTCCTGAGTTTCGCCGGTGCGCAGCACGGCGAGGTCGCCATTGACGAAGGCCTCGCCATCCGGCCCGAAAATCTCGATGTCGGTCTTGCCGATGGCCTCTTCCTTGCTGAAGCCCGTCAGATCGCACCAACCCTTGTTGACATAGAACTGCCTGAGATCGGAGCGCTTGGCGTAGATCGATACCGGCACATTGTCGATCAGGCTGCGGAACACCTCGTTCTCGCGCATGCTTTCTTCCAGCGCACGCTCGCGTGCCTTGACGTCGGTGATGTCGGTGCTCGAACCGACCAGATGCACCGACCCGTCCAGCGCCACCAGGCGGCTCTTGCGGGTCATCAACTGCCGAACCGTGCCGTCGCGATGGGTGACGGGTTCCTCGACCTCCTTGACGACGCCCGTCACGGCGACTTGCGTGTCGTCATGGCTGTAGCCATCCGCGTCCTGCGCGCCGAACAACTGCCGGTCGGTGCGGCCGATGACATCCTCCTTGGCCAAGCCGGTGATCGCGCACCAGGCCTTGTTGACGAATTCGATGCTCAGGTCCTGCGCCTTGATGAAGGCGGCCACCGGCAACTCGTCCATCACATGCCGGAACAGGTCGATCTGGCGCATGGAATCGCGCAATGCCGCCTCGCGGCTCTTGATCTCGGAGATGTCGACGCGAACGCCGATGAAGGTGCCGTCGTCGGTCCGCATGTCGTAGACCTGATACCAGCGGCCATCGGGATTGTGACGCTCGTAGGAGGAACTGGGCAAGCGGTAGCGGGCGAGGATCGCGTCCAGCCAGCGGTCATGATCGCTGTCGTAGAGCTGGTCGATTTGCGGATCGCCGCTGCTGCGGAAATAGCCGTTCGCATGACCCAGCACGAGTGCTTCGCGGAATGTACAGCCGGGCTGCCACGCCGGCTTCAAGGCCGGCAGCGTATCCTGGATCTTGCGGTTGGCGAAAACGAACCTGTCGTCGCGATCGTAGATGATCACGGCGGCCGGCAAGGATTCCAGCACGCTGGCGAGATGCTTGCGTGCGTCCTGCGCCTCCGTCTCGCGGCGCTTCATGTCGGAAATGTCGAACAGGAAGCCGGCAACGTAGTTGCGGCCGCTGGCCATGCCGACGCGGCTCTTCCGGACGATGCGCGAGCGGCAGGCGCCATCGGCCTCGAAATTCTCTTCCACTTCGTACGGCCGCCCGGTGGCAAGGACGTCACGTTCGCTCTGCTCGAAAAGCGCGACAGCGTTCGTTGGGAGGAAATCGCCGCCGGGCTTGCCGAGCATGGCTTGCGGCGTCTGGCCAAACAGAGCGGCGAACGCCTCGTTGACGAAGACGAAACGCAGATGGTCGTCCTTGACGAAGATCGGATCCTTGACGGCGTTGATC
>NZ_RZPF01000053.1:0-14690 GCF_004022735.1 Mesorhizobium sp. M7A.F.Ca.AU.001.01.1.1 | reverse complement strand
GACTCGATGCCGTCTTCGGCAGCGACGATGAAGCGGAACTGATGGCGGTCGCCGTCCGCGCGATCGATGAACGCCTTGCCGTCGACGCGGCCGCTGTCGGCGCCGTAGAGCTCGCCAGGTTCACCTTCGCGGGTGACCCCGTCGCGCTGAAGATAGCGTAGATGGGCACGCGCCCCGTCCGCGCCCTTGCCGGCGAGCTTGACGACCCGCGCCTTGACGATCACCCGGCGCTGGCGGAAGGCGGCATACCGGTCGCGCGATTTCAGCAGTGCGGCGGCCGCCCCGCCGCGCCCTGTCCGGCTTCCTGTGAAGCGACCACCGCGTTGCGGCCGGCCGCCAGCCCGGTTGATCGCCGCACGAACCTGGCCGGCATAGCGTTTGCCGGCCTTCGAGCCGCGCGACCCGATTTTGCCGAGCTTCGGCCTGAACTCGTCATCCTTAATGCGAGCCTCCCAGACATATCAAGCAAAATCAGACACTTACACGTCAAACCCTCTTGGCACCGGCGGCAGCCTCCCGGAAAAACGATGTGCAGACAAAGATTTAACCGCCTCCTGGAGGCGGTACCTTTATCTTGCCTTCCGCGCCCAGCCCCGCCAGACGCGCCCCCGTCCGCCATGGCTAACGCACCGGCTCCTTCGGCTGCGCGCCGTCCTTGCCGAGCGGCACGAAGAGATCGCCGTTTCGCACGCCTGAGTGAACACCGTCATGAATGAAGAACAGCGACCGTCCGAGAGGAGCGATTTGCGCCTTTGGAGCGACAGATTGGCTTTCGAACGCCTCGATGTCGGCCGCCGAAACTCCGGCCGCCTTGAGTTGGTCGAGGTACTCGACGGTCTCTTCTGGCAGCGGTTTGCCACGCTTCAAATGCTCGTCGTAGCGCTCGGGACCGGCATTGTAGGCGCCAAACAGGCCAGGAAATCCGAAGCGGTCATACATGGCACTGAGATAGGCCGTGCCGGCCAGGATATTGTCGCGCGGATCGTGGGGGTTAGGCCCAAGGCCGTGTTCGACCCGCATCTCTTCATAGGTGCCGGGCATCACCTGCATGAGGCCCATGGCGCCAGCGGGGGAGGTGATGGGGCGGCCGCCGCGCATTGTCTTGCCGCCGCTTTCGGCAGCCATGACGGCATAGATCCAGGCTTGGGGAATATGGAAGCGCCGGCTTGCTTCCGATACCAACGTCTGCCACTTTCGCAGCTGCGGACTTTGGGAGATGGCGACCGGCTCAGCGCCGGTCGAGGCGGAACAGGCGCATGGCGCAATGGCGATCATGCCCAACAAGAGGAGGGTCACTCGGTCCATAGTGGTACGAGCCTCCCGATGACATTTTGAGTGGGAACAGGCCCGAAATAGCGGCTGTCGAAGGAGCGGTTTTTGTCGCTGCCGAGCAGGAAAACCTCGTTATCCCCGAGCGCTCGGCAGCCGTTCCACCATGGCAAAGGTCGGCCTTCGGCGTCGATTTTGAGCCGGCGCGCGACGATGTCGCCGCCGATGATGATGGCGTCATTGAAGGCGCAGACATTATCGTCCGGCAGCGCTGCAAGACGTTTTGCCAGCGGCACATTGCGAGGCAGATAGCTGCGCTCGGCGGCGAGATACGCCGCGTATTCAGGCGGGCGCACGAGCACGAGATCGCCACGCGCCAGCGCTCCCGCAGCGATGCGGTAAAGGCCGATCGGCGCGCTGGCCGAGGCGTTCCAGACCAGCCAAGGGGCGGGCTTTCCCAGCGCCGTGAAGCCCAAAAGACCGAGACCGGCCGCGGCCAAGGCGACCGTCTTACGGGCTCGAACACGCCTCAGGCGGCTGCCGATCAGATGGATGGAAGGGCGCCGCCTCATGAACGGCCTCCCGTGCCGCCCTGGCCGGAACCGGCCTTGCCATCGCCGGCGATGGAGTGCTGCGGGTGTCCTTTCGACCAATGGTCGAGTTCGTCGATGTGATAGCGGACATAGCGGCCGTGCTTGCGGAATTTCGGGCCGCCGCCCTTGAGCCGCATCTTTTCGAGCGTGCGCTGGGAGAGCCCGATATAGAAGGCGGCTTGGGCTGTGCTGAGAAACGGGCTGCCCTTTTTCGCGCGGGCCGCGCGTTCGTTTTCGTCGTCCATGATGATCCTCGTTTCGCTTCGGACAAGCGAGGGCGAGGATGGGCGAGGGAGATCGTCTCGGGGACGGGCGAAGAGTCGGGGGAGAGTTTTCGCCGCCCTTTAGGGCGGACGGGGTTTGGGTGGAACTCCTGGGAATGAGCCCCGCGCCGGGGCTGCGGCGCGAGGCTCTTATCTCGGCCGGTCAGTCGGCCGGGTTCCAGATGATGGCGTAGGTGTCGTGATCGTCCTGGCCGGCGGCTCGGCCGAGATTGGCGTAGAGCTTGCGCGGTCCGAACTCCGGCGCTGCAATCGACAGGCTCACATAATCCTTGCCGGAAGTCTCGCCGGTGCGGATCCAGCCAGCGCCGACTTCGACCCCTTGCGTAAGCACCCGGAAGTCGGGATGGTTATCGGCGCTCTTGGCCTGGTTGGGGACGATATCGATGTCGGCGCGGACGCTGAGCGTCTTGAACTGGCCCTTGTAGGCGCCGTTTTCCTGCTTGTTGACGTAACCGATCGCGGTCATTTCGAAGTCTCCTTTTGTGGTTTCGCCGGGGACCATCCCCTGCGATGGCGCACCGTAATGGGCGCGTCAGGACCGCCTGAATCCGACAGGGCCGCAGCGACAGTGAAGGACCCGAGCGGGCAGCTTTTTTGTGAGCGAAGCGGCGCGAGGAAGCCGCCGCAGGCGGCGGGGAAAAAAGCTGATGGCGCGAGGGTTTCGGGCGGCCGGACCCGCCCATAGGTCGACAAGCCAGCCGCAGGGATGGTCCTTGGAGAGAGCATGGAGACCGCTCGCCAAGTGCGGTCTGTCAGCCAAGCAGGACGCCGGGATGAAACGGCCTGCAAAGATGCTGCGCCCTTATGCCGGATCGAGATCGTGCCAGCGGGTCGGGCGCCAGAGCAGACATCCGGCATGGTGCGATCTATGAAAGCAGGGCTCGCCAGCGGGAATTTGATACGCGAGGGGGCCAAAGTAAGGCTGGATGAGAAGCCGGTGCTACCTGCAGGTCCAGTGTCATGTGGCGGCGCTCGGGAAACCGCTACGCAATGTAACGCGCTCTTATGAGGCGAACAGACCGGCCCCAAAACCGATCGACCGGTGGTCGGCGCGAAACGCGTCATGCCTGTCCGAAAGCTGACAGTGGCAGAAGACGCATGTCGGGTTCCGCACAATTGACCATGCTGGATTTGTGAGGTTTTCAGGGAGAGCCATGCGTTCACTTCCCAGTGAGCTTTGGCACGGCATTTGCTCTTGATGTGGCAACACGGATCGAAGGTTGACTGCATGCACAAGCGCGAGATGAGCAATGCTCTCCTTTCCTGGAGGCTTGGCAGCAGATTCGATTTGACGTTGCGAGGAGCTTCAGCCGCTCGCGGCGGAAGTGATCTCAAATCTGAAGGCACCGTTGGGGCCGCAGCCATCAAACACATCTTTCTCTTTTTCGCAGCTCGTCTTCAACGCGATGCGGACTTCTTCGCGTCGACGGCGGCCGAAGGTGGAGAAGGGGCTCGACTTGCAAAAAGGAGTTGTCAATGACGTCTTACGTTCGCACCAACAGCCCGGCGCAGGTGCGCTCACTGTCCACCTTTGGCAAGCATCTGCAAAGGAGCGTGCTGACGGCGACGCTGCTTGCCGCGGCTTCGACGGGAAGTGAAGCGCAGCCCTATGTTCGTGCTGACGGCAGCACGACTGACGACTTGGAAGCGGCGCGAGCAAGTTGGCGTCATGACGCCGAATTCAATGGAAATGTGGGGCTCGCAGCCATCAACGCGGATGCCGCGTATGCGTTGGGTTCCACCGGGGAGGGGGCCAGAGCTCCTCGCCTGCCCTCGTCCGTCTTGACGAGTGCCCGCTTACAGCCTACCTCACTATCGCGTTAGCACTCGTCCATCGCGAGTGCTAACAAAAACCCCTCAACAGCGCACCAGGGAAAAATCCGAAAATGGCAAAGTCGAAGTTCCGCCCGCTGCATGACCGCGTGGTCGTTCGCCGGGTCGAATCCGAATCCAAGACCGCTGGCGGGATCATCATCCCCGACACGGCAAAGGAAAAGCCGCAGGAAGGCGAGATCATCGCTGTCGGCTTCGGCGCTCGTGACGAAGCTGGCAAGCTGGTCCCGCTGGACGTCAAGGCCGGCGACCGCATCCTGTTCAGCAAGTGGTCGGGCACGGAAGTCAAGCTCAATGGCGAAGACCTTCTGATCATGAAGGAATCCGACATCATGGGCATCATCGGCTCATATCAGGCCCTTTCGTCAACTGAATTCCCGGGCTCGATTGAAGCCCCTGCCAGGAGCTAAAAATGGCTGCCAAAGACGTAAAATTCTCCCGCGATGCCCGCGAGCGCATGCTGCGCGGTGTCAACATCCTCGCTGACGCGGTGAAGGTCACGCTCGGCCCCAAGGGCCGCAACGTGGTCATCGACAAGTCGTTCGGCGCCCCGCGCATCACCAAGGACGGCGTCACCGTCGCCAAGGAAATCGAGCTTGAGGACAAGTTCGAAAACATGGGCGCGCAGATGGTCCGCGAAGTTGCTTCGAAGACCAACGACATCGCTGGCGACGGCACCACGACCGCGACCGTTCTGGCGCAGTCGATCGTCCAGGAAGGCCACAAGGCCGTTGCCGCCGGCATGAACCCGATGGACCTGAAGCGCGGCATCGACCTCGCGGTAACCGACGTCGTTGCGACCCTGATCAAGAACGCCAAGAAGATCAAGACCTCCGAAGAGGTTGCCCAGGTCGGCACCATCGCCGGCAACGGCGATGCTTCGGTCGGCAAGATGATCGCGGAAGCGATGCAGAAGGTCGGCAACGAAGGCGTCATCACGGTTGAAGAAGCCAAGACCGCCGAGACCGAACTCGAAGTCGTCGAAGGCATGCAGTTCGACCGCGGCTATCTCTCGCCCTACTTCGTCACCAACGCCGACAAGATGGTTGCCGAGCTCGAGGACGTCTACATCCTCCTGCACGAGAAGAAGCTGTCCAACCTCCAGGCCATGCTGCCGGTTCTCGAAGCCGTCGTGCAGACCTCGAAGCCGCTGCTCATCATCTCGGAAGACGTCGAAGGCGAGGCTCTGGCCACGCTGGTCGTCAACAAGCTGCGTGGCGGCCTGAAGATCGCCGCCGTCAAGGCGCCGGGCTTCGGTGATCGCCGCAAGGCCATGCTGGAAGACATCGCCATCCTCACCGGTGGCCAGGTCATCTCGGAAGACCTCGGCATCAAGCTCGAGAACGTCGGCCTCAACATGCTCGGCCGCGCCAAGAAGGTGTCGATCTCCAAGGAGAACACCACCATCGTCGACGGCGCCGGCAAGAAGGCCGAGATCCAGGGCCGCGTTGCCCAGATCAAGCAGCAGATCGAAGAGACCACTTCGGACTACGACAAGGAGAAGCTGCAGGAACGTCTGGCGAAGCTCGCCGGCGGCGTTGCGGTGATCCGCGTCGGCGGTGCGACGGAAGTCGAAGTCAAGGAAAAGAAGGACCGCGTCGATGACGCCCTCAACGCGACCCGCGCGGCCGTCGAAGAAGGCATCGTTGCTGGTGGTGGCGTCGCGCTGCTGCGCGCTTCGGCCAACATCAAGGCCACCGGCGTCAATGCCGACCAGGCCGCCGGCATCAACATCGTGCGTCGTGCGCTGCAGGCTCCGGCCCGCCAGATCGCGGCCAACGCCGGTGCGGAAGCATCGATCGTTGCCGGCAAGATCCTTGAGAACAAGGGCGCGACCTTCGGCTACAACGCCCAGACCGGCGAGTATGGCGACATGATCGCCATGGGTATCGTCGATCCGGTCAAGGTTGTCCGTACGGCTCTCCAGGACGCGGCCTCGGTCGCCGGCCTGCTGGTCACCACCGAAGCCATGATCGCGGAGGCTCCGAAGAAGGAGTCGGCTGGCGGCGGCATGCCTGGCGGCATGGGCGGCGGCGGCATGGGCGGCATGGGCGGCATGGATTTCTAATCCAGCCAACCTGGCTAAGCTTACGGAAAGGGCGGCAGCGATGCCGCCCTTTTTCGTTCTTTTAGGACGCGTCAGAACGGGTGTTGGCTGTCGTCTACAGGTCGCGTTACAATTCCACATCCGCGTAAGGGATATACCGACAGGAACCGTCCGCTTTGTTGAAGCAGGCGGGCCTCCTGAACCAAAAGTGAGAAGCTTGCGTTACATTGCCTTCATCCACAAAGACCCGGACAGCATCTACGGTGTGAGCTTCCCCGACATGCCTGGCTGCATCTCGGCCGGAGTTACGATCGACGAAGCCGTACGCAACGGCGTAGAGGCGCTGTCGGGCCATGTCCGGATGCTGGAAGGGGATGGCGATCCAGTTCCGCCGCCGCGCGACTTCGATGCCATCATGAGCGATCCCGAACTGGCGGAGGATCGCGACGGCGCCATGACGACTGTCATTCCGTTGATCCGTGATCGCGGATCAACGACGCGGATCAACGTATCTTCCGATCTGGGCCTGCTCGAAGCTATCGATGCGACGGCGCGTGAACGTGGACAGACACGCTCGGCCTTCCTTGCTTCAGCTGCTCGCAAAGACATTGTGGATTAGCTGCGCAAAAAGCCCACTGCCTTCGGCTGCATGGCTGGAATACGCTGGGTCTTTGCCGCGTTGACCACATCAGGCGCGGTCGCAACGTTAGGTCCCCGGTGAGGATATCCCGACCGCGGAAATCGCCGCGTCGCGATTGCGGCCTGCTCCATCAAGCACCGCGGCTTCGATCAACGCCGCCACCTCATCGGCCACGGCCTGTACCGGGGCGCGGTCGCTTGTGGCGCGGGCGATCACCATCAGCCCTTCCAGTGACGATTCGACCAGCAGTGCCAATGCATGCGCGCGGCGCGCGGGCACCCCTGCCCTGACGAAGGCGTCCCGCAGCAGGCCTATCCACTGTTCGAAGGCCGAGCGGCACAACTCCGCCAGTTCCGGCACGTCGGTGGGCGAGTCCAGCACGACAGGCGCGATCGGACAGCCGAGTGAAAACTGGTTGTCTTCCAGCATGCGCCCCACCGACTGGTAGATATGATGGACGGCTACCGCCGGATCCTTTTCGGCGGCCAGCGCTTCGCCCAGCCTCTCCGTCACGTCGGCAACGCTGGCGCGCGTCACCTCGATGACCAATTGGTCCTTGCCGCCGGGAAAATGAAAATACAGCGAGCCCCGCGGTGCGCCGCTGGCGCTCAATATGTCGTTGAGCGAGGTGCCGTGATAGCCGCGCTGCCTGAGCAGCAGCCCAGTCGTCTCGAGTATGCGGGTGCGGGTGTCGTTGGCCATGTCAACCTCTGTCAGGAGAGATCATTATAGGCCTTGCGCAAAATATGACAATCGGTCTACATAATATGTAGATCAGTCTATATATTTGAGGTTCGAAATGCGCAGCTATCGCCTTGAAGGGACCGGCGGAATCGAAAGCCTGGTGCTGCGGGACGAGGCGCGACCGGAGCCGGGAGCGCACGAGATCGTGGTGCGCATTCGCGCCACCTCGCTCAACCGGCGCGACACGATGATCCTCAACGGCGCCTATCCGCTGACGCCGCGCCAGGGCGTCGTGCCGCTGAGCGACGGGGCTGGTGAGATTGTAGCCGTCGGCGCTGCCGTCACCCGCTTTGCCGTCGGCGACCGTGTCACCGGCAGCTATTTCGCGCGCTGGATCGACGGCCGCATCCATGCCGGGCTCGTCGACCAGCTCGGCTGCACGCTGGACGGCATGCTGGCGGAATATGCGGTTCTCGACGAACAATGGGCGGTGCGGCTGCCCGATCATCTCGACTGGCAAGAGGCCGCAACGCTGACCTGCGCCGGCCTGACCGCCTGGAATGCGGTGACGGGCGCCGGAATTCCGAAGCCCGGCCAATGGGTTCTGGTCATCGGCTCGGGCGGCGTCTCCCTCTTTGCATTGCAGTTCGGCAAGCTGCTCGGCTGCCATGTCGCCGCCGTCACCTCGCGCGGCGAGAAAGCCGACAGGCTGCGGGCGCTGGGCGCCGACCTGGTGATTTCGACATCGGATATGCCGCAATGGGGCGCGGCCGTCCGCGACCAGACCGGCGGCATCGATCTCGTCGTCGAGACCGGTGGCCCGGCGACCTTCACGCAGTCGCTGATCGCCAGCACGCTTTACGGGCACATCGTGCTCTTGACGCTGCAGGATGCGAAAGGCGGATCGATCCAGCTGCCGGCGGCACTCTACCAGCGCAGCCTCGCCACCATCAGCCGCCTGTTCGTCGGCAGCCGGACCAATCTCGAAGCCATGCTGCGCGCCGTCTCGCAGCACCGCCTGCGGCCCGTCATCGACAAGGTCTTCGCCTTTACCGAGGCCGGCGATGCCTATCGCTATTTCCAGCAGGGCGACGTCTTCGGGAAGGTGATCATCGACGGCGCCTGACCCATCGAGTCCTCAAACCCAAGGGAGAACGACCATGACAATTCGTGAAGCCTCGGCCAAATGGCAAGGGACGTTGAAGGAAGGTTCGGGCCGGTTGCGGCTCGGCAGCGGCGTCTTCGAAGGCGCCTATTCCTTCCCGTCGCGTTTCGAGAACGGGCCGGGCACCAACCCGGAAGAACTGATCGCCGCGGCGCATGCAGGCTGCTTCTCGATGGCGCTGAGCGCCATACTGGGCAACGCCAATTATGTCCCGACAAGCATCAGCACCGTCGCCAAGGTGCATCTTGGCGCAACCGCTGCCGGTCCGACGATCACCCGCATCGAACTCGAAACCGAGGCAGAGGTCGCGGGACTTGCCGAAGATGAATTCGAGCGCCTTACACAGTCCGCCAAGGCGGGCTGCCTCGTCTCGCGGGCCCTTGGCGGCGTGTCTCAGATCACCCTCAAGGCAACGCTCGTCGAAGCCACCAAAGGTCAATGAAGCCAGGAGAAAGAAGATGACACAGGAGATTGTCATGGACGCAAACGCGTACGATCTGTCCCAGAAGACCGCCGAGATCATGCGGCGCTACAACGACGTATTCCAACGCCATGATCCTTCGGCACTCGCCGAGCTGGTGGCCGAGGATTGCGTGATCGAGAACACCGTGCCGGCGCCGGACGGCGCTCGCCATGCCGGCAAGGAAGCGTGCGTCGGGCTTTGGACGGCGATCGCGACCCAGGCCGGCACGCGCTTCGATATCGAGGAAACCTTCGTTGCCGGTGACCGGGCAACGATCCGCTGGCGCTATTTCATGACCGACGGCAATTCGCTGCGCGGCGTCAACCTCATGCGTGTGGCCGATGGGCGGATCGTCGAAGCGATGGGCTATGTGAAGGGGTAGCGCGCCCCGAGCAATGCCCCGAAAGCGCATAACCGCTTTTCGCCCGGAATAGCGCAACAAAGGAGAGCGGATCAGCGAGACTGAACCGCTCCCCGCTACCGATCGGCCAGCGCCAGCTTTGCGCCGAGCATGACGAAGGCGCCGGCGAAGGTCCGGCGCATCCAGGTCAACACCATTGGCCGCGAGACGACATGGCTGCGGATCGAGGCTGCGAAGATGCCGTAGCCGACGAAAACCACGAATGTCAAAAGCATGAAGACGGAACTCAGTTCCAGCATTTTCGACAGCGCATTGGGCTCGGTGGTGCTGACGAACTGCGGCAGGAAGGCGAAGAAGAAGATCGACAGTTTCGGATTGAGCACGTTGACGAGGATACCGGTGGCAATCACCTTGCCGGCCGAGCGCGGCGTCACATCCTGCTCGACGCTGAGGCCGCCCTTTTCCTTCAGCGTGTTCCAGGCCATGTAGAGCAGGTAGGCGACGCCGAGATATTTCAGCGTCTCGAAGGCGAGCGCACTGGTGTGCAGCAGCGCCGCCAGGCCAGTGATGGCGGCGGCCATGTGCGGGATGATGCCGAGCGTGCAGCCGAAGGCGGCGATGACGCTGGCCCGCGCACCGCGCGAGAGGCCGGCGCTCAGCGTGTAGAGAACGCCGGTGCCGGGCGAAGCCACGACAATCAGGGACGTCAACAGAAATTCGATGCTCACGATGGTTCCTCCGCCACCCTACCAAGCCAGGAAGGTACCGGGCTGCGGGTCGGCGCACAAGCGGAGGCGACGGGAGATTGGCTACACCGGTAATCCGAGCGCCTGGCGTGCCATCAGACACTCCTCGTCGCCGGGCATGCAGGCGCGACAGACGTCCGGCCGCACGTCGTAGATGCCGCAAGCGGTCGACTTGCCGATCTCGCCGGACAGCGCCGAGCAGCGCACGCCCTCGCAACGCATGCCTGACAGGTCGGATGCGACATATTTTTCCGGGATACGGTCGAGCTGTGCGTCATCCTCGGTGGAAAAGCGCGGCCACTCGGCCGAATAGGAACAGCAGGCACCGCAGCTTTGGCAATCGAAGGTGCCCTGTTGCGACGACAAAACGCTTGCGGCGGCCACCAGGGCGGACAGCCCTGGCGCGGCGGGGTTGTGATCGGCGTCTTGCGGCAAGGCGCTATTTCTTCTTGGCCGTCTTGCCCTTCGGCGAATCCGCCGGCGACTTGAACAGGTCGGTCGCGGCCTCGGTGGCGTCGCCGGCTTTCGGCGCGGCAACCGGCTTCGCCGGTTTTGCCGCAGCACCCGAGGCTGCCGGCTGATCCTTGGAGGAGAATTTTATGGCCATGTCAGTCCTCGTCGGCGAAGCGCGATGATGGGGCGCGCGGATTGCGCAGGCGGCCGATCAGCGCCGAAACGGCCGTGATGTTCATTTCCTCGGGCGACCAGTTTTTCACCGCCTCGATGTGATGGGCTGCCAGCTCGCGATGCGTGCTGCCGCTGTAGGCGGCGTCCTGATACGTCACCCGCTCATGGGTCTTGGCGTCTTCGCGGACATACTCGATCAGGTAGTTCGGGCATTCGGCGCGGCCGCGCACGCCGACGCGAACCTGGGCATCACCGTGGGCACGCTTGCAGCGCTCGAGCTTTTCCAGCACACGCCGGACGAATTCGACCGGCTTGTCGAGGCCTTCGACCATATCGGCAATGGTTGCGTCGGCGGCGATCGGTGTTGGCGGTACGCGTTTGGTGGCCATCAGCGTCGTCCGGCCCGCTTCGGCAAAGCGGCTAGCGCGGCGGCGGCGGCCATCTCGTCGGCCTCCTTCTCCAGGCGCAATTCGCGCAGACGCGCGGTCTTGGCTTCGCGTGCCTCACTGACGGCGTCGCGCTCGGAATTGATGCGGTTGAGCGACATCGACTGGGTTTGCGTCTTGCTGAACAGGGACACGGCCTGATCGACGGTTGTCTTTGAACTGGTGGTCAAATCTTTCTCCTGTCAGGAGCCTGTGCCGATGGAGCGAGACCGGGTCTTCGGTCAGGATCACGCACAAAGCAATACGCGCGGCGAATTCAAATTGCTGGAGCGTCCCTTAGCACGTCCAGGCCGGCGCGCAGCGCACTTTCGGCGGCAAGGCGCGGAAAATGAAAAAGGCCAGGCACCGCCTGACCTTCCATGAGAGCGTCGCGCAACCAGATGACATCCAAAAGGATGCACCGCACGGGAACGCCCTGCTTATGCACATGATATGCCGTGGAAACTCAGGTCTCCGCGGCCATGCGCCCGAATTCGCCACTCACCGGTGCCAGTACATCCGTGGTCACCGGGAGAGCAGAATTCGTTTTTCAGGCCGCCTTCAACTGGTCGGCGGACATCTTGCCCGACTTGTTGTCGCGGACCATCTCGTAGCCGAGCTTCTGGCCCTCGACGATGTCACGCATGCCGGCGCGCTCTACGGCCGAGATGTGGACAAAAACGTCGGCCGAGCCGTCGTCAGGCTGAATAAAACCAAAACCTTTGGTGGCGTTGAACCATTTAACTGTGCCGGTGCTCATGACGAACCCTTTCCATGGCAAATATTCGTTCGACGCCATGCGGATGCACAACGTCGTTTGTCCCGATTTTTGATGTGGGAAGTTCGTCAAAGGCGCGCTCGAAAGCGCGGATAACAAAAGTCAGTCAAACAAATATCGACGATTTGCTTGTAGGCTTCTTTTGGCGCGCTGTCAAATTTGCATAAAGCCACAGATGCGGATTTCTCCCAAAACGCCAGGCCAAACCAGCTGGCATGACGGCAAACCGGGCGCCAAACAGCGCGCTTGCGCCAAGTTGAAAAAATTTTCTGGCATCCAGGAACCATCCGCGCAAAGGCGCATTTATGCCTTGTCGTCAGCAGTTCGTGAGAGCAATCGAAAGAACGGTTGATGGCAAAGACGCCCCCCGCACGATAAAAGGTGCGAGGGGCGTTTTCGTTGGATCCGGCTATTCGTCCGGGCCGGGTTCCGGCCACCTCTCCTTGGCCGCCTCGGCATACCAGTGCCGCATCGCCGGCGTTGCCAGCACGGCGTCGAGATAGGCGCGCGTATCCGGCGCCAGCGTGCCGCCATAGGTGTCGAAACGGGTGACGACAGGCGCATACATGGCGTCGGCCGCGGTGAAATGGCCAAACAGGAACGGGCCGCCCCTGCCGTATTTTTCCCGGCACTCGCGCCACAGCGCCTCGATACGGGCGCGTTGCGCCTCGCCCTCGGCGTCGAGCGGCTTGTGGCCCTTCGGCCGGCGCAAATTCATCGGCCAGCCATAGCGGACCTCGCGAAAGCCGGAATGCATCTCGCTCGCGGCCGAACGCGCCAGCGCGCGGGCGTCGATATCGGCCGGCCAGAGCTTTTTCTCGGGAAACAGGTCGGCGAGATATTCAAGGATAGCAAGGGTTTCCCAGACGATCTTGCCATTGTGATTCAGCACCGGCACCTGACCGGTCGGCGACACTTTCGCCAGATTGGCAAAGGTTTCAGGTGTGCGCAGCCGCACGAAACCTTCCTCGAACGGGATCTCCAGATGCCTCATCGCCAGCCATGGCCGCAACGACCATGAGGAGAAACACTTGTTGCCGATGTAGAGCGTGAATTCAGCCATTTTTCTCCCCGCATGCACGGCCATCCAAATTCCATGGTCGACGCGTGTTCGCAGCCTAGCCCACCAGCCTTGCCCCAGGGCGGCGGCCGCGCGACCTGATCTGCCGTCCGGGCGACGCCTGGAACCTAACCGACGCCGGCTCGTTAGCTACCGCAAATGAATTCCTCCGAATTCAGAACCCCAGGAGATGCGCAAAAAATGGTGAACAAGGATCAGGTTGCGGGCGTGGCCAAGCAGGTCAAGGGCTCGGTCAAGGAAGCCGCGGGCAAGGCAACCGGCAACAGGCAGACCCAGGCCGAAGGCACGGGAGACCGGACCGCCGGTAAGGCGCAGAAGGCCTATGGCGACGTCAAGGACAAGGTCAAGAAGGCGCTCTGATCCGACATCGGCAAACGCGCTTTATCGAGGGAAAGGCGGTCGCGAAGGCCGCCTTTTTCAGGTGCTCCAACCCTTGCTGAAAGCATTGGTGAAGGCGACCTCGCCGTGATCGCCGGTCGCCTCGCCCAGCACCACGTCCATGCCGTCGCTGGTCACCCTGGCCAGCGCGAAACCGCCCATATAGGCAGCCTTCGGCTTGAACAGGTCGATCCCGTCCCTGCGATAGATCAGCGGCGTTTCGTGCTGGTGGCCATGGAAAATGCCGACGATATTGTAGCCCTTCAGCGCCGCCAGCAACGCCTGCCGGTCGGCCTCGCTCCACCAATGCGGCGCACCACTGCCGTCATCATCGAAGTGCCGCTTGGCGGCATCCCAACGTTCCACCGAGAAGGTGTCCCAGCCATAATGCTGGAACAGGATGACCGGACGGCCGTCCGCCGCATAGGTCGCCAGATCCTGCTTCAGCCATGGCAGGCTGCTCTCGGCGCCGTGGCCGGTATCGCCGGCGAAACGATGCGTCTGGATCAGATGCAGGCCGCCCCAGTCCCAGGAGTAGCAGTCGGTGTCGACATCATAGTCGGTGGCCGGCACCGGCGGCTTGAAGAACACGCCGGCGCGATGGTTGACCTCGACATAGTCGCGCAGTTCGCGCCGATACCAGTCGACATGGTGCGGCGGGCCGTTCTGGTCGAGATCATGGTTGCCGAGCCCGATATAAACCGGCATGTGCACGCGATCGGGACCGACGCCCTGGCTGTAGCGTTGGCTGAACTGGAGCAGTTGGGTGCCCTCGCTCGGCTGCGTGATCTGGCCGCCGCCATCGTCGGTGATGTCGCCGCCGACGACAAGGCCGAGCGGCGTGCCTATCCTGCCGGCCGAACGCAGGCCGGTGGCGACGCCATTGATCTCAGTTGGCCAGTCCTTGTCGCCAAGCGCATTCAGCGCCGCCACGTTGCGCAGCAGCGCGGCGTCGGTCTTGCCTTCCTGCAGGCAGTTGGGGCTCAAGCCGCTCGCCATGCGGCAGGCATGGACATCGGCGATGAACAGGAAAGTGGCGTCGATCGACTGGACGCGTTGCCCGGTCTGGCTGAAGGCCGGGCGCGACAAGGCGCCGGCCGCGGCAAATCCTGCAGCCTGCGCCAGGAAGTTGCGTCGGGAAAGCGATGCAGTCGAACGGCGATTCATCATACGCTGATTCAGCATGGACAGCGGCCGGTCGTCCAGCGCCTCTGCGCCATCATCGACATGATGCCACGGGTCTGGCATGTCTCGCTTGCGCAAGCGGAGGAGGACGAAAAATGAAAGCCGCACCTATCTGCATGATCCTGGCCGCG
>NZ_RZPF01000540.1:0-4647 GCF_004022735.1 Mesorhizobium sp. M7A.F.Ca.AU.001.01.1.1 | reverse complement strand
GGTCATCGCCTTGCCGTGCCTGACCATCATCGCCAATTTCGCCGCACTCGGCGGCGGCATCCTGGCTGCCTGGCTCTATTCCGACATCCCGCCCGCCGCCTTCATCGACCGGCTGCGCGTCGCCATCGATCTCAGCACCATCTTTGCGGGCCTGATCAAGGCGCCGTTCATGGCCATGATCATCGGCACGATTGCCTCGGTCGAAGGCATGAAGGTCGGCGGCAGCGCCGAATCGCTCGGCCAGCATGTTACCGCTTCGGTGGTGAAGTCGATCTTCGTCGTCATCATCCTCGACGGGCTTTTTGCCATGTTCTACGCAGCGATCGAGTTCTGAGATGAAGCTGCGAAACAGGAAAAGGGCGGGTGCATTGGCGGATGACGCGGGCGAGGGCGATATCGTGCTTTCCGCGCACGACATCAGCGTTTCCTTTGCCGACAAGCTTATCCTCGACAGACTGTCGCTCGACATAAGGCGCGGCGAAATCCTTGGATTTGTCGGCGCCTCGGGTGCTGGCAAATCCGTTCTGCTGCGCACCATTCTCGGCCTGACACGCAAGCAGTCGGGCACGATCAGGCTGTTCGGCGTCGATATCGAGAAGGCTGATGATGCCGAGCGTCTGCGCATCGACATGCGGCTTGGCGTGCTGTTCCAGCACGGCGCCCTGTTCTCGGCGCTGACGGTGCTGGAAAACGTCCAGGTGCCGATGCGCGAATATCTCGACCTGCCGCGAAAGCTGATGGACGAACTGGCGATGCTCAAGATCGAGCTGGTCGGGCTGCCGCCCGACGCGGCGCAAAAATTCCCATCCGAACTGTCCGGCGGCATGATCAAGCGCGCCGCGCTGGCGCGGGCGCTGGCGCTCGATCCCGACATCGTCTTCCTCGACGAGCCGACATCGGGTCTCGATCCGATCAGCGCGGCGGAGTTCGACGAGCTGGTGGTCAAGCTGCGCGATACGATGGATCTGACCGTCTACATGGTGACGCATGACCTCGACACGCTGTTCACCGCTTGCGACCGGGTGGCCGTGCTCGGCAAGAAGAAAGTGCTGGTCGAAGGCACCATCGACGACATGCTGAAGAGCGAGGAACCGTGGGTAAAATCCTATTTCCGCGGAAAACGCGCCCGGCAACTTGATCTTGCGGCGCGCGCATAGCCATAAGTGGGACAATGGAAACCAGAGCCAACTACGTCATTGTCGGCATCTTCACGCTGGCCGCGATCCTGGCGGCGTTTGCCTTCGTCTACTGGACGGCGGCGATCGGCGACAAGGGCGAGACGACGTTGCTGCGCGTGCGCATTCCGGGCTCGGCCTCCGGGCTCGGCCGCGGAAGTTTCGTGCTGTTCAACGGCGTCAAGGTCGGCGACGTCAAGCGCGTCTATATTGATGTCGACAATCCGACGGTTGCCATCGCCGATACCGAGATCGACCGCATGACGCCGATCACCAAATCGACGCAAGCCGATATCGGGCTTGCCGGCCTGACCGGGCAGGCCAACATCGAACTCAAGGGCGCCGATCCCAAGGAGGTAAAGCTCCTCGACCAAGCGGAAAAGGAAGGCAAGGTCGCCGAGATCGTCGCCAACCCGTCGGCGGTGACCAACCTCTTGCAGACGGCGCAGAATATCTTCACCCGCGCCGACAAGGTGCTGACCGAGCTCGAAGGCTTCACCAAGGACGTTCGCGGGCCGCTGACGCAGACCGTCCAGAACGTCCAGACCTTCTCCGATGCGCTGGCCAAGAATTCGGACGGCATCGACAAGTTCCTGTCCGCGGCCAGCACGCTGGCCGATGAGCTGAAAGGCGTTTCCGGCAAACTCGACGGCACGCTGAAGGCGGCCGAAGGCCTTCTCAACGCGGTCGACAAGGACAAGATCAAGAGCATCGTCGCCAATGTCGACGCAGTAACCGGTAACCTCAAGCAGACGTCGAAGCAGCTCGACGGCGTGATCAAGAACGTCGATACAGCCGTGGGGTCGGTCAACGACTTCGCCAAACGGACGCAAGGCACGCTGGCCAAGGTCGACAACGTGCTCGACGGTATCGATCCCGCACAAGTGCGCTCGGCGCTCGCCAACATCCAAAAGGCCAGCGAGAGCGCCGACAAGGCCGCCGCCGACATCGCGGAGGTGACCCACAAGTTCGCCAACCGGGCCGACGACATCGACCAGACGATCAAGGACGCAAAGCAGCTCGCGCAACGGCTCAACGATGCCTCGGTGCGAGTCGATGGCATTCTAGCCAAGGTCGATACCTTGCTCGGGTCGGGGCAGGCCGACGGCGTGATGGCGGATGCGAGGGCGACGCTGAAGTCGTTCAAGCAGGTTGCCGACACGCTGAATGCCCGCCTTGGCGTCATCACCGACAATCTGGCGCGATTCTCGGGCCAGGGGCTTTCGAACGTCGAAGCGCTGGTGCAGGACAGCCGCCGTTCGATCAGCCGCATCGAGGAGGCGGTAACCGACCTCAGCCGCAATCCGCAGCGCATCCTGTCGGGTGGCGACGGCGAGGTTCGGCAATTCGATGGCAGGGCGCGGCGTTGACTTCGGCGCCGGCGCGCCCCAGAAACATGAGCCGCGAAAGCGGGTCGATCTTACGATCCGGGGACAACGGGGATCGCGCGTGAAGTCTGTGTGGGTGAAAACGGGCGGGTTGACATCGGCTGCGGCACTGCTTGCCTTGACGCTGGCCGGCTGTGCGGCGTTGGGCGGCAAGCCCGCGCCGCTCGATACGTTCGAGCTGTCGGCGCCGTCGGTCGACGCGCATGGCCACAGCCGCCGCCAGATCCTGATCGCGCAGCCGTCGGCGCTCAAGGCGCTGGACAGCCAGAACATCGTCATCAAGCCGTCGGATCGTTCGATCCAGTATCTCAAGGGCGCGCAATGGGCTGACCGGCTGCCGCTGATCGTGCAGGCGCGGCTGGCCGAGACCTTCCAGCGATCGGGCAGCTTTGCCGGCGTCGGCAAGCCGGGCGAGGGCCTGGCGATCGACTATCAGGTGATCGTCGAGATCCGCTCATTCGAGGTTCGGGTCGACGGCGGCGAACATGCCGAGGTCGATCTGTTCGTGCGGATCCTGAACGATCGCAACGGCGAGGTCCGTGCTTCCAAGAGCTTCACCGCAGCCGCACCCGTCTCGGGCAGCGGCAATCCTGCTTATGTCAGCGCACTCGACAAGGCGTTCGGCGACGCCGCCGGGCAGATCGTGCGCTGGACGGATTCGGTGATCTGAGCGCGACGCGCGCCGGAATCCCATCAGGCTTCTCTACCTACAAGTGGTCGAAGATCTCCGGCCGGAGCTTTCCGGTCTTCATCAGGTGCTGCAGGGTGTAGGTCACGGACAGCGCGTCATCGAGCGCATCGTGCCCCTGCAATGGCGGGTGCTTGACGCCGTAGTAATCCGCAAGCTTGTTGCTCGGCGTTCTCGCCAGATCCTCGATCGGCATTCCGGCTGCGATCAGCAGCTTGACGGCGTTGTCAAACCGGGTGGCCGGGATCGAAGGCTGAATGCCCCCGACATAGCAGCTGATGGCGATCATGTTCAATTCGTCCTTGCCCCAGGACCAGAATCGCGCCCCTTCGGAAAAACGATCGATGTCGGCGAGGGCATCCCCTAGTGCCACCCCTTTTGTCTCCAAATCTTCCTCGGTGATGCCGGTCAGTTTGGTGAAGAATGGGTCCAAGGCGTATCTCTGACCAAACCGGTCGACCGGTTTGATATAGGCCTTGTGTGTTCCGAGCAGGGGGAAGTCGCCTTCAAGTCCAAGCCTGACGGCGCCGATCTGTGCGATCACCGGGTCGGGATCGTGGGCCGCGCACCAGAATCTGCGTTGCGAGCCCTCCAGGCAAAGAAACTCGCAGTCGAAAATGATTGCCGTCTTCACGATCACACCCTGCGAGCGTTAGGGCAGCGGTACTGTGGATGAATTATAGCGCCGTCGGGAGATCGACTTAGGGCGGATTCCGAAGGCATCGATAGTCTCGCAAGACCTGTTGCGGGCAGGTTCAACGCGTGCCGGACGTTAGAGCAGGCACAGGCGGGACCATGGCCCGCCTGTTCAATTCCCGTCTTAGTGCAGGCGGCCGCTCGCATGCGCCAGCATGGTGTAGACCTTGCCGGTGTCCGACGTCAGGTAGGTCTGCGCCATGATGTTGTCGCGGTCGTTGCGTGAGACATCCTTGAGCAGCTTCTCGAAATCGTCGCAGTAGCGGTCGACGGCGGCGCGGAACTCGGCCTCGGCCTGATACTTGCGACGGATCTCGTCGAACGTCTGCTGACCCTTCAGCGTGTAGAGCCGCCTTGTGAACACGTCACGCTCGCCGCGCCGGTAGCGGTTCCACAGCTCGATCGAAGCATCGTGGTCGATGGCCCGCGCGATATCGACGGAGAGCGAGTTCAGCGATTCGACGACATGAAGGGGCGATCGCTGGGCAGGCGTAGCGCGGGGCGCTTCCGCAGTCGCTGGGGGAGCTGCCGACCTGAGGTCCTCATCGTTCGATGCCGCGGTCAGCAGATCGCGCACCCAGCCACCCTGCGGCGTGCGGGCGTTGGCATCGCCGCGCGGCACGCTCGACCTTGACCGTCCGACCGAGGCGGCACCGCGTCCGCGCGGCGATGCCAACGCCCGCACGCCGCAGGGTGGCTG
>NZ_RZPF01000539.1:0-4648 GCF_004022735.1 Mesorhizobium sp. M7A.F.Ca.AU.001.01.1.1 | reverse complement strand
CTGGATGGTGCCGATCTCACCGTTCTCACGGGCAAGCGCGCCGAGCCGCGCGTTGCCTTCGTCAGCCTGATCGACACCGGCCTGATGATGCCGGGTGCGACGCTCTACGATGCCAAGAAGCGCTGGGCGGCCAAGGTGCGGGCCGACGGCACGGTGGCGATCGGCGACAGCGCCGGTTCGATCCACAAGGTCGGCGCCGAAGTGCAGGGGCTGGATGCCTGCAACGGCTGGACCTTCTGGCATTATGAGCGCAGCGGTGGCCTGACCCCGATCGACGAGCTTCGCCGCATCGCGCGGCTCGGCATGGAGCGGGCAGGGGCCTGAGCCCCTGCCAATTGCTTCGAATGCCTTTGATTCAAAGGCTCAACGGATCGCGCGAAGCGATTCAAATCAGGCCTTGATTCCGAGACGTTCAAGGTCTGCTTGAAGCGTCCTTGCGTCGGTGAACAGCACCGATTGCCAGCCTGCCGCCTTGGCGCCGTCGACATTCTTCTGGCTGTCATCGATGAACAGCGTCGCGGCCGGTTCGAGGCCGAATGCGGCGACGTGGTGATCGTAGATGGCTCGGTCGGGCTTGATCTGGCGAATATCGGCCGACACCGTCACGCCGCGCGGACGATTGAGGAAATCGAAGCGCTCGCGGGCCTCGGCCAGCGTGTCGCTGGCGAAATTGGTCAGCATGGTCACGTCGTGGCCGCTCTCGATCAGACCGACCATGATGGCGACGCTGTCCTCATAGGCATGCGGCACCATCTCGTGCCAGTGGCGGCGGAAACCGCGGATGTTTTCCGCGTGATCGGGATGGTCCGCGATCAGCAGCGCCTCGGCCTCTTCCCAGGTCCGGCCGCGATCCTGCTCGATGTTCCAATCATGCGTGCAGACATTGTCGAAAAACCACTTTCTCTCTTCGGCATCCGGAATGAGGCGGCTGAACGGAATGTTGGGATCGTAGTGGATCAGCACGCGGCCGATATCGAAAACGATGTGGCGTATTTCAGTCATGGGGCCTCTTTGCACTGTGTGGCGACGGCTTTTTCGTCGCGCCGGGTATCGCAGCCTCGATTGCCTTTTTCATGACAGTCGGCAGCGCCTCGCCGGAAATCTCGTGAGCGAGCGACCAGAAATGCCCGTCTGGCGCATCACCTTTGATGTGAGCGTGAAAGACTTCGAGTTCGAGAGCGAAATGCGTGAAGACATGCGCAATGCGGCCCGCATGCCGCCAGTCGGCGGGAAACGGCGCGGCCGCTTGCGTGGTTGCCCCATCGATCCGCGCGGTCCAGCCTGTCGTCGGCACCTCGGTCATGCCGCCGAGCAAGCCCTTCTCGGCCCGTTTGCGCAGAAGGATGGCGCCGTCGGCCCGTACGGCGACAAAGGCCGCGCCGTGCCGCTGCGGCTTGTCGGCCTTGGGCAGGCGCACCGGGAAGTGCTCGGGATCGCCTGAAACGACCGCGTCGCAGTCTTCGCGCAGCGGGCACAGCATGCAGCGTGGCCGGCGTGGCGTACAGATGGTGGCGCCGAGATCCATCATCGCCTGGGCGAAGTCGCCAGGCCTTATCCCGGGCACCATGCGCTCGACATGGGCGCGGATCTCGGGCTTGGCTTCGCTGAGCGGGGTTGTGATCGAAAACAGCCGGGAGATGACACGTTCGACATTGCCGTCGACAACCGCGGCGGGGCGGTCGAAGGCAATCGCCGTGATGGCCGCCGACGTATAGGCGCCGATGCCGGGCAATTCTCTCAAACCAGTCTCCGTGTCGGGAAACCGGCCGCCACGCGCAGCCACAAGATCGGCACAGGCCTTGAGATTGCGGGCGCGGGAGTAGTAGCCGAGCCCGGCCCAGGCCTTCATCACGTCCTCCGCTGGCGTCGCGGCCAGCGCCTCGACATCGGGCCATTTCTCGACGAAAATCCGGAAATAGGCCTTCACTGCTTCGACGGTGGTCTGCTGCAGCATGACCTCGGAGAGCCAGATGCGGTAGGGATCAGGCCGCACGCCGCGTGCATGCTCACGGGGCGTGATGCGCCACGGCAATTCACGGTGATGCACATCATACCAGCCGAGCAGGCGGGATGCGATATCGTCGCTGACACCGGATGCAGCTGTGCTGCTATCTCCAGATGCAGCTATGCTGCTATCTGCGGATGTGGCTTTGCCACTATCCCAGGATGCGGTCTTGCGGGTCTGGTCTGCTGGTGCCATTGATCTTGTATTGGCCTGGCCGGTATCTGCTGGGTCGTCGCTGGAGGACGTACATGGCAGGGAGAACGCCCTACGGCAATCCCGTCCCGGTCAGCGATCTCGCGACCAGGATCCTCGATCCGGTGCTGCGCAAGCGGGCCGGCATTTCGATCGGCCTCGTCCAGTCATGGGACGAGATCGCCGGCCCACGGCTGGCCAGCCACTCGCGCCCCGAAAAAATCCAGTGGCCGCGCCGTATGCATGAGGACGATCCGTTCGAGCCGGCCGTGCTGGTCATTGCCTGCGAAGGCATGGCGGCACTTCATCTGCAGCACGAGACGGGCGAGATCATCAACCGGGTCAACGCCTTCCTCGGCTTCACCGCCATCAACCGCATCAGGATCCTGCAGAAGCCGGTGACAGCCGACAAAGGAAAGCGCAGACCGGCCCTGAGACCGCTGACCGCGGCTGAGAAGACGAAATTGTCGGGGACTGTCGGCCTGGTCGATAATGAAGGACTGCGCGCCTCGCTGGAGAAACTTGGCGCGACCATTATTGGGGAGAGAAAATCATAGGCGTCTTGAAGAAAGTCATGGATTCGTCGTCTATATCTCGCATTCGTGATCGCCCTTGTCAGGTTTCGCGATTGGATTGGGGATCGAGATGCCTTAATTCGCGCCAACTCTCGCCTTTTCGTGTCTTTGCATTGCAAAATCCAACCCTTGTCAGGTGATTCGTATGAACCGTCCCCCGTTTGGCCAAAGCTTGTCTCGCAGAAACGTCCTGTCTTCGCTGGCCGCCATTCCGGCGGTGGCCCTGCTCGCGGCCTGCAGCGACTCTGGCGAGGAGGCGAAGGCTGCGAATGTGAAGCCCGCTGAGCCGGCCGCTCCCGCAAAGCCGGCCACGCCGGCCGCCGCCACCGCGCCGGAAGCCCAGGGCACCGTGGACATGACGGAACTGATGAAGCCGGGCGCGCTGCCCGACAAGCAGCTTGGCAAGGACGACGCCAAGGTCACCATCGTCGAATACGCCTCGATGACCTGCCCGCATTGCGCGCATTTCGCCGAGACCACCTTTCCGGACCTGAAGACCAAGTACATCGACACCGGCAAGGTTCGCTACATCCTGCGCGAATTCCCGTTCGACCCGAGCGCCGAAGCCGGTTTTATGCTGGCGCGCTGCGCCAAGGATAACTATTACCCCATGGTCGACGTCCTGTTCCGGCAGCAGGCGAACTGGGTTGGCGTCCAGAATACCAAGGATGCGCTGCTGCAAATCTCGAAGCTCGCCGGTTTTACACAGGAGTCCTTCGAGGCCTGCTTGACGGACCAGAAACTTCTGGACGATGTGAGATCGGTCCAGAAGCGCGGCGCCAATGAATTCAAGGTCGACTCGACACCGACCTTCTTCATCAACGGTAAGACCTACAAGGGGGCGATGTCGATTGAGGAAATGTCGGCCATCATCGACCCTCTGCTCTGACGTCCAGTCAGCCCTGAGGCGGCGGCGCTTCGGCGTGCGCGGCTTCTCGTTGTGCTGCGAATTCCTTTCGCAAAACCACGGAAATCCGCTTAGCGGGCGGCGCGAATGAAGTTTTCGCGCCTTCGCCTCCTTGGTTTCAAATCTTTCGTCGAGCCTGGCGAGTTCGTCATCGAACGCGGCCTGACCGGCATTGTCGGGCCCAATGGCTGCGGCAAGTCGAACCTTGTCGAGGCGTTGCGCTGGGTGATGGGCGAAAGCTCCTACAAGAATATGCGCGCGTCCGGCATGGACGACGTCATCTTCTCCGGCTCGGGCACGCGTCCGGCGCGCAACACCGCCGAAGTGACGCTCTTCCTCGACAACAGCGACCGCTCGGCGCCCGCTGCCTTCAACGATGCCGACGAACTGCAGGTGTCGCGCCGCATCGAGCGCGAGGCCGGTTCGCTTTACCGTATCAACGGCAAGGAGGCCCGCGCCAAGGACGTGCAGCTTCTGTTCGCCGACCAGTCGACCGGTGCGCGTTCGCCGTCGATGGTCGGCCAGGGCCGCATCGGCGAACTGATCCAGGCCAAGCCCCAGGCACGCCGCGCCCTGCTCGAAGAGGCGGCAGGCATTTCCGGCCTGCACACCCGCCGCCACGAGGCAGAACTGCGGCTGAAGGCGGCCGAACAGAACCTGGAACGGCTGGACGACGTCGTCGGCGAGCTGGAAAGCCAGATCGAAAGCCTGAAGCGCCAGGCGCGCCAGGCGTCCCGCTTCAAGAACCTGTCGGCCGATATCCGCAAGGCAGAAGCGACGCTGTTGCATCTGCGCTGGACGCTGGCCAAAACCCAGGAAGGCGAGGCGCGATCGGCGCTGGCGGTTGCCACGGCACTGGTCGGCGACCGCGCCGCGGCCCAGATGGCCGCCGCCAGGGAGCAAGGCATAGGCGCCCATCGGCTGCCGGACCTGCGCGACGCGGAAGCCGCCGCCGCCGCTGCCTTCCAG
>NZ_RZPF01000538.1:0-4650 GCF_004022735.1 Mesorhizobium sp. M7A.F.Ca.AU.001.01.1.1 | reverse complement strand
CTGCAGGCCTTCGTCTCCGAGGCGATCAAGCCGCTCATCCCGGGCGTCATGACCTTCGGCGCCGGCCATTTCTACGTCAGCCAGTCCGACAAGGGCGGCCTCGTCTTCGGCGGCGATATAGACGGCTACAATTCCTACGCCCAGCGCGGCAACATGCCTGTGATGGAAGACGTCTGCGAGGGCGGCATGGCGCTGATGCCGATGATCGGCCGCGTGCGCCTGCTGCGCCAGTGGGGCGGCATCATGGACATGTCGATGGATGGTTCACCGATCATCGACAAGACGCCCGTCGACGGGCTCTATCTCAACGCGGGCTGGTGCTATGGCGGCTTCAAGGCGACGCCAGGGTCCGGTTTTGTCTTTGCGCACCTCCTGGCTCGCGACGAGTCGCATGAAGAAGCGGCACGGTTCCGCCTAGACCGGTTCCGAACTGGCGCCATGATCGACGAAAAGGGCCAGGGCGCCCAACCGAACCTGCATTGAAGGCGGTTTAGAAGAAATGCGCATTGCCTGTCCTTTCTGCGGTGAACGCGAACTCGGCGAGTTCACCTATCTCGGCGACGCCAAGCCGGTGCGGCCCGAGGCCGGCGCCTCGGAAGACGAGGTCTTCGACTATGTCTATCTGCGCGACAATGTCGCCGGCGCGACCAGCGAATATTGGTACCATGGCGGTGGTTGCCGGGCTTGGCTGAAGGTCACCCGCAACACGCTGACGCACGAGATTTCCTCCATCGAACCGGCGGCTGGTGCCGGCGCTGCGAAGGTTGGTGCGTGATGGCCGGCGCGCAGACACACCGGCTCGGCAATCGCGGGCTTGTCGACCGCTCGGCACCGCTGAACTTCCGTTTCGACGGCAAGGCTTTCTCCGGCTTCCAGGGCGACACGCTCGCCTCGGCGCTGATCGCCAACGGCGTCAAGCTGGTCGGCCGCTCATTCAAATACCATCGCCCGCGCGGCATCCTGACTGCGGGCTCGGAAGAACCCAATGCGCTGGTTGAGCTGCGCACCGGGGCACGGCGCGAGCCGAACACCAAGGCGACGACGGCCGAACTCTATGACGGGCTCGAGGCCGCCAGCCAGAACCGTTGGCCGTCGCTGCGCCACGACGTGATGTCGGTCAACCAGCTGTTCGCGCCGATCTTCGTTGCCGGCTTCTACTACAAGACATTCATGTGGCCGGCGAAGTTCTGGGAAGCGATCTATGAGCCGGCGATCCGCCGCGCCGCAGGCCTTGGCCGTGCCGCCGGCCTTGCCGATCCCGACCACTACGACAAGGCATGGGCGCATTGCGACGTGCTGATCGCCGGCTCCGGCCCGGCTGGTCTGGCCGCGGCGTTGGCAGCCGGCCGCGCAGGCGCCCGCGTCATCCTGTGCGAGGAGGATTTTGTCCTCGGCGGCCGTCTGCTGTCGGATGGCGGAATGATCGACGGCGAACCTGCGGCCGAGTGGATTTCGCGGACGCTGGCTGAACTGGCTGGTATGCCCGACGTCCGCGTCATGACCCGCACGACGCTGTTCGGCGTCTACGATGGCGGCACCTATGGCGCCATTGAGCGGGTCAACGACCATTTGCCCTCGCCGCCCGAGCACCAGGTGCGCCAGCGCCTGTGGCGGATCGTGGCGAAGCGCTGCGTCGTGGCAGCCGGCGCCATCGAACGGCCGATCGTCTTTGCCGGCAACGACACGCCCGGCGTGATGATGGCCTCCGCCATGCGCACCTATGTCGCGCGCTACGCCGCTACACCGGCAAAGCGGATCGCACTTTTCACCAACAATGAGGACGGCTGGCGCACCGTCGAGACGGCGCTCGGTGCCGGCCTGCAGATAGCGGCGGTCATCGATGCACGGCCCGAAATATCGCCGGCGCATCGTTCGCTGGCCTCGAAGGGCGGCTTCCCGGTGCTGCACGGTTCCGTCAGTGGCATCGACGGCGGCAAGGATGGCGTCAGGAAAATCGCGGTGTCGCTGACCGGCGGCGCGCGCGCCGAGGTCGAAGCGGACGGGCTCGCCGTTTCCGGCGGCTGGAACCCGGCGGTCGGGCTGACCTCCTATCATCGCGGCCGGCCGAAATGGCGCAGCGACATCTCCGCCTTCGTGCCCGACGGCGCGCCTCCAGGCATGGTCGCCGCGGGTGCCGCCAATGGCGATTTCGGGCTCGGCGCCTGCCTGAGCCAGGGATTTGCCGCTGGCGCGGCAGCGGCCCGTGACACGGGGCACAATGGTACGGCGGGCGCCGCGCCTGCCGCCGATGACGAGGCTTTTTCGCTGACGCCGCTCTGGCATGTCGCCGGCAAGGGCAAAGCCTTTGTCGACCAGCAACACGACGTCACCGCGTCCGACATCGAGCTGGCGCAGCGCGAGGGTTTTGAATCGGTCGAGCATCTGAAGCGCTACACCACGCTCGGCATGGCGACCGACCAGGGCAAGACCTCGAATGTCGCCGGCCTCGCCATCATGGCTGCGGTCAGCGGCCGTTCGATCCCCGAGACCGGGACAACGATCTACCGGCCGCCTTACGTGCCCGTCGCCATCGGCGCCTTCGCCGGCCATCACCGCGACGAGACTTTCCATGCGACGCGGCTGACGCCGTCGCATCACTGGGCCGTGGAACAAGGTGCTGTCTTCGTCGACACCGGCCTGTGGAAGCGGGCGCAGTGGTACCCCCGCGCGGGCGAGAAGGACTGGCTGGAATCGGTGACGCGCGAGGTCAAGGCGGTGCGCTCAGGCGTCGGATTCTGCGATGTCTCGACGCTCGGCAAGATCGACGTGCACGGTCCGGATGCCGGCGCCTTCCTCGACCGCGTCTACATCAACACCTTCTCCAGTCTTGCAGTGGGCAAGGCGCGCTACGGTCTGATGCTGCGCGAGGACGGCATCGTCTATGACGACGGCACCACGTCGCGGCTGGCCGAAGACCACTATTTTCTCACCACCACCACGGCCAAGGCCGGTCTGGTGATGCAGCATCTCGAATTCTGCCGCCAGGTGCTGTTCCCGGAGCTCGACGTGCAGCTCACTTCCGTCTCCGACCAGTGGGCGCAGTTCTCGATCGCCGGACCGAGCGCGCGGGAGTTGCTGAAACAGATCGTTGATGAGTCCGAGGACCTTTCCAACGAAGGCTTTCCGTTCATGGGCGCGCGCGAAGTGACGTTGCGCGGCGGCCTCAAGGCGCGGCTGTTCCGCATCTCGTTCTCCGGCGAAATGGCCTTCGAGATCTCGGTACCGGCACGCTTCGGTGATGCGATGGCACGCAATCTGATGCTGGCCGGCGCGCCATTCGGCGTGACGCCTTACGGCACCGAGGCGCTCGGCGTCATGCGCGTCGAAAAGGGCCACATCGCCGGACCGGAACTGAGCGGCACGACGACAGCGGCCGATCTTGGTCTGGGCAAGATGATGTCGACCAAGAAAGACTATATCGGCCGCGTCATGGCCGGACGCGAGGCGCTGGTAGCCCCAGATCGCCAGGTCGTCGTCGGCATCAAGCCGACGGACGAGACACGCCGGTTGCGCTCCGGCGCACACATCATCCCGAAGGGGCAGACGCCCGGCCCCGGCAACGACCAGGGCTATGTCACCTCGGTCTGCTTCTCGCCGACGTTGGATCAGTGGATCGGGCTCGCGCTTGTCGAACGCGGCCGCGAACGCATCGGCGAGATCGTGCACGCGCATGATCCATTGCGCGGCGAAGACTATGACGTCGAACTCTGCAATCCCGTCTTCTACGACCCGGATGGAGGGCGCCAGCGTGGTTGAGTTTTCCTGGGTTTCTCGCAGCCCACTCGAGCATGCGCTTGTCACCGGTACAGATGGCGCACGCGGTATCGAGGCCGGCATTTCGCTGACCGAGATCCGCAATTTTGATCTGATCCAGGGGATGGCGCGGCGCGGCCAGGCGGCCGAGCTGGGACAAGCCGCCAAGGCTCGGTTTGGTGTTGCTGTCCCTGATGCGCCGAAGGCGGTGCGGACTTCGGACGCAACGCTGATCTGGTCGGGACCGGACCAGTTCTTCGTGCTGTCGAAGGGCGGCAAGCACACGATGCAGACGCTGGAGCCCGCATTGTCCGGCTCGCTGTCGGACCAGTCGCATGCGCGGGTTCTGGTCAGCATCTCCGGCGCCAAGGCGCGGACAATGCTGGCGAAACTGTCGTCGATCGATTTGCATCCCGATTCGTTTCCGGTTGGCGCCGCCGCCGCGACGTCGATGGATCACACCAGCGTCACGCTCTGGCGCGACAGTGATCGGACGGATGGGCAGGCGGTGTTCAACGTTCTGATGTTTGCGACGTTTGCCGAGAGCCTTTGGCATACGATGCTGGATTCGGGCGCGGAGTACGGCGTCGACATCAACCATACAGAGAGACTGGCTTAGCCTTGGCTAGTCTTCCCTTCTCCCACAACAAGGGGAGAAGGCAAAGCGCGCCACCTCCGCCTTGCCAAACCCAACCGCACTGCTATTCTTGCTGCTAAAATAATTTCACGCACAGGCAAACTTGTTTCTCGAACCGCAAGGCTGAGATGAGCCAGTCGCCCTACCCCGCAATTGCTGCCGGACCGCCCAAGCCTAGCCTCATCCTGAGGCCGGGCCAGATCGCGCTGCCGCCGGGCATGGAGCGTTATACGATCCAGGGCAACGGCGCGGTGCTGATC
>NZ_RZPF01000537.1:0-4668 GCF_004022735.1 Mesorhizobium sp. M7A.F.Ca.AU.001.01.1.1 | reverse complement strand
CCCAGCTCAGCACCGTGTTCGGCTCCGACGGCGTCGCCCAAAACGGCACGATCACCTACGGCATCAAGGCATCGGGACTGACCGTGCCGACCCAGCTTCTCCCGAGCTGGAGCGTGGGGTTGTTGCCCACCGATGTCGATTTGAACTTTGGCGGCGCCAATATCGATCTCGACAGCATGGCGAAGAAGGCGATCGAAGCCTTTGATCTCAATAAGAATCCGCCGCTGTCTGCCGAATTCGGCGAGCAGCTTAAGGCCGACTTCATGGCCAAGACGCCGAAGGTCGTGCTTGGCCACAGCACCGTGAAGAACAAGGATACGGAGATCGCCCTGGAAGGCGAGATGACATTCCCGGGCGAAAAGCCCGAAGGTAGCGTGACCGTCGATGTCGCCGGCTTCGACAAGCTTGTCGAAGGCCTGCAGGAAGCGGCAAAGTCGGAACCGGAGGTGGCCCAATACGTGCCAGTCGCTCTCATGGCGAAGGGCTTTGGCAAGACGCTGTCCGATGGACGGCTGGAATGGATCGTCAACGCCAAGGCCGACGGTTCGGTCACCGTCAATGGCGTCATGCTGAAGCCTGCCGATCCGGCCGTGGACGACAGCGTGGACGATGGTGACGGCGACGATGACAGCGGGGACGACAGCGGCGGCGCAGGTGCGAAACTGAACCCTTGAAGGCTGGAGTTTAGAGCCCCAGCGCGCTTGCGATCTTCGGCGCGGCTTCGTGCCAGTCCTGGACGACGACCACATCGTCCGTCACCGGGGGCAGGAATGCGCGCAGTGAATTGTCGGCCATCAGGTGGAACAGTTCGGCGTCGGCGACCGATTCCCGCACCGACGCCAGATTGTGCGGCTGATCGTCGACGAAGACCACCGGTCGGCCGGCCTTGCCGCGAAGCTTGGCCACTGCCGGTCCTTTGGCCATTTCAGTGGTCAGAAGCGGGTAGCTCAGTCCAAGCGCGTCGAGATGGACACGACGCACGGCACGGTGTTTGTGCGGCATGGCCGTCAGCAAGATGATTTCCGCGCGGTCGCCAAGCCCTGCCAGGGCCTCTGCCGCGCCGTCCGTAATGTTTTGCCAATCGGCTTGCGTGTCAAAGAAATCGCCCAGCAGTGCCGTGACTTCGGGCTGTTCGATCAGGCGGCCGCTGGCCGTCTCTGCGATGTTGCCGGTCAGCCGGAACGAGGCCAGCGTCAGGCCATAGCCACGCGTCTTGAGGAAATTCGGAAACGGGCGGATGAATTCGAGCACGACATCGTCGACATCGAGCACCAGCAACGGCCGGTTGTCGGCTGCCAGTTCTTCGATCTGGCGCGCTGTTTCTGGATCATCGCTCATATGGAATGCTCGTGATTGTCATCGCCCAGCGGCAGCGACCGCAGGGCCTTGCCGACAGCAGCCGGCGGGGTGCCGGTTTCCTCGGCAAAGCGCATCAGCGTCGGCTCGTGGGCGAGGATGAATTGCAGGACACCAGCCAGGAAACCCGGCTCACTGGCGGCTTTGCGGATCGAATGGACCTCTATGCCGGTGATAGCCAGAAAGCGCGGCAAAAGCTCCGGATCGGAGGCGACAAAGCCCAGGGCCTTCACGGCAATCGATTCCGCTTCTTCGCGCATTGACGCTGCGTTTGCCATCACTACCTTCGGTGTGTGGAATGAGTCTCTCCCGCAGTAATGGCAAGAGTTGCTTGCGGCAAGCCATTAGAGCGTGGCGCGCCCTTTGGACGCGCAGGCGACGAGGTAGAATTCGCGCTGTTTTCCAGCCGCGGATTTCCGTTTCGTCAATCATATTGCCGTAAAGTGAAGCAGGGTTTGGTGCGTTCAGATATGGGCGCATGACGGTCGCCTTCGAAGCGGAAGGGCGGCCGGGACGGGATATCGATGCCGAAGAAGGTTATGATCGTCGAGGACAATGAGCTCAACATGAAGCTCTTTCGGGACCTCATCGAGGCAAGCGGTTACGAGACCGTGCGCACCCGCAACGGTCTGGAAGCGCTCGATCTGGCACGCCAGCACCGGCCGGATCTCATCTTGATGGATATCCAGTTGCCTGAGGTGTCGGGGCTTGAAGTGACCAAATGGCTGAAGGAGGACGACGAACTGCACGTCATCCCCGTCATTGCCGTGACCGCCTTCGCCATGAAAGGCGACGAGGAACGTATCCGCCAGGGTGGCTGCGAGGCTTATATTTCGAAGCCGATCTCGGTGCCGCGTTTCATCGAAACCATCAAATCCTATCTGGGCGATGCGTGATGTGCCCCTTCAGCCGAGCCGGAGCGTTATGAAATGACTGCGCGGATCCTCGTCGTCGACGATATCCCTGCCAATGTGCGGCTGCTGGAAGTGCGGCTGCTGGCCGAATATTTCGAAGTGTTGACCGCCACCAACGGGCCGGATGCGATCGAGACCTGCGAGAACGGCAAGGTCGATGTCGTGCTGCTCGATGTGATGATGCCCGATATGGACGGCTTGGAGGTCTGTCGGCGGCTGAAGAGCGATCCGGCGACATCGCATATTCCGGTGGTGATGATCACCGCGCTCGACCAGATTGCGGACCGAGTGCGCGGTCTCGAGGCCGGCGCCGACGATTTCCTGACCAAGCCGGTCAATGACCTGCAGCTGATGACGCGCGTGAAAAGCCTGGTCAGGCTGAAGTCGCTGACTGACGAATTGCGCCTGCGTGCCTCGACCACACGCAACATCGGCATCGAGGAGGTGTTGAGCCGCACCTTCACGTCCGAAAACGCGACGCCAAAAGTTCTGCTGATTGACGAGCGCAAATCTTCGTTTGAGCGCATCCAGAAGATGCTGCGCGACAGTGCCGATCTCGACATTGCCACCGACCCGCATGCCGGCTTCTTCCAGGCTGCCGAAGCGCCCTATGAATGCGTCGTGATCTCGATGGCTTTTGCCGAATTCGATCCGCTGCGGCTATGCTCGCAATTGCGTTCGCTCGATCGCACCCGCTTCCTGCCGATCATCCTTCTGGCCGAGGAAGGCGAGGAGGGGCGGATCATCCGCGGCCTCGAACTCGGCATCAACGACTACCTCATGCGGCCTATAGACCAGCAGGAGCTGGTGGCGCGGATGCGTACGCAAGTGCGCCGCAAACGCTACAATGACCAGCTTCGCGCCAGCGTCACCCAAACCATCGAGATGGCGGTGACCGATGGACTAACCGGGCTGCACAACCGCCGTTACCTCGATAGCCATCTACAGACGTTGTTCGATCGTGCGGTGGCGCGCCAGCGACCATTGTCGGTGATAATCACCGACATCGACCTTCTAAAGTCGGTCAACGACACACACGGTCACGAGGCAGGTGGCGACGTGCTGCGCGAGTGCGCGCGCCGGCTACGCAAGAATGTGCGCGGTATCGACCTTGCATGCGTTTATGGGGTCGATGAATTCGTAGTGGTGATGCCGGACACAGATAGCACGGTGGCCGAAAAGGTCGCCGAACGCATTCGCGCTGAAATCGCCCAGGTGCCATTTGCCATCGGTCGTGAGGGAAAGACGACCGAAGTTACTGTCAGCGTTGGCGTGTCTTCGGTTTTCAAAGGGGCGGATACAGTAGCGGCGCTGATAAAACGCGCCGACGTCGCCCTTTACAAAGCCAAAAACGGCGGCCGCAACCGGGTGGTCGTTGGTCTCGATTGATGGATTGCTGCCCGGCGTTGTTATGGAATTTAGCTTTCTTTATGTGTCGGAAGTCTACTTGGCCTCGTAGGCGGCGGGCGGTTCCCGCGGACTGTTCAACATTGGAGTGACGGCAAGATTGGAGCAGCGCGTCCTAGCTTGGTTGGAAACGCCACCCTCAATAATCTTGGCGGCTTCGACTTCTATCGAAGCAAAAGAGCCCTCCCGCCCGGCAGTTAAGAAAGGCGACGACCTGAACCAAGGAACCAAGCGGTTGCAGACCGTTAATTGAATGCAATCAGCTAGGTTCCGCAAGATGAACGGATCGATGGACCGTTCACCTCGCGATCATGTTCTTTCAGTGGGCTCCTGCACTCTGTCAGACTGAGAATCTGCCGATCAAGAATTTCCGAAGAGCTTCGGCAGACGCACGCGCCGCAAACGGCTTGAAACGGTCCGCCTTGTTGGGATCGGCATGGTCCATCACCCCCTTGATAACGATCCACTCGCCAATACCACACTGCTTTGCGATCTCACCGATTGTGGCCGCTTCCATCTCGAGTCCCAACACGGTGCGCACGCCGCTGCGCTTCAACATGTCCCAAGTCATGCCATTTTTGACAACGACGTTTCCGCTGGCGATTGGGCCAGTCTTGATTTCAAAGGGGAGTGTTTTTGGTGGATCGACATCCATGACAAGTGACCGTTCCACAGCACTTCGTCCTACTTCCGTAAGTTTTATCGACGTCCCCTCTATTAGCAGCTCCCCCGACTTCTCTAGATCAACAAGCGTCGAGGACCACTCCCCGTCCGCGAAGTAGCGTTTACGCGCTGGCAGCACGCGCGGATCGAAGCCTTGATAGAGCTTGTGCATTAGCCATAATTTGCGCTCCCCACCATTTGGATGGCCGAAACTTGGGAGATCACGAGGATCGAGAGACTGCGCCGCCGCAAGCCACTCCTTAGATATTCGTGCCTGGCGGATATCGCTGAGGAACTCGTCCTTTTCCCGTTTTCCCTCGTCGTATTG
>NZ_RZPF01000536.1:0-4672 GCF_004022735.1 Mesorhizobium sp. M7A.F.Ca.AU.001.01.1.1 | reverse complement strand
CAACCGTGTTGGCAAGACAGCACTATGAGACGTTCAGCCGACGTTTCGCAGGAACGGGCCTGCAGGTCGCCCACCTGTCAAGGATGGTCGGGGCAGCAAAGGCAAAAGCGGCAAAGGAGGGCCTGCGGAGCGGCCAGGTTGCGATCGTCGTGGGTACTCAGGCCTTGGCGTCCAGGAGCGTCACATTCGCCAATCTTGGACTGCTGGTGATTGACGAGGAGCACCGGTTCGGCGTCAAGTTGAAGCTGGCCCTGCGGAAGATGGCGCCCTGCCTTCACACGCTGAGCATGAGCGCCACGCCGATACCGCGGACGCTGCAATCGGCGCTGTCGGGCATCCAGGATGTCAGCGTTCTAAACTCTCCGCCCGCCAAAAGACGTCCCGTCCGCACGATACTGGCGGCGTTCGATCCAGCATCGGTGCGCGCGGCCCTCTTGCGTGAATTTCACAGGGGTGGACAGAGTTTCTTCGTGGTTCCTCGCATCGAGGACATTGGCCCGGTCTCTGACCAGCTGAACAGGCTGGTGCCGGAACTCGGCGTATGACGGCGCACGGTGAAATGAAAGGGAGGCAGCTGGACGAAGTCATGGTCGGATTCGCTGACGGTGATGGCGACATTTTGTTGAGCACCGACATCATCGAGAGTGGGCTCGATGTGCCTCGAGCCAACACCATCATTGTCTGGCGCCCGGACCGGTTCGGTCTGGCGCAGTTGCACCAGCTACGGGGTCGGGTCGGTAGAGGAGCGATGCAAGCGGCTGCGTTTCTTCTGACGGAACCTGGCGTTGAGCTGGCCGACGGCACCAGGGCCCGGCTTTCGACAATGCTTGCGCTCGATCGGCTTGGCTCCGGCCTGGCAATCAGTCAAAGGGACCTCGACCTGCGCGGCGCCGGCGATCTGTTCGGCGAAGATCAGGCTGGGCATATGAAACTGATCGGAGTGGGCCTCTACGAGCACTTGCTGGAGCGGGCGGTCTCGGCGGCTGGAGAAGGGGCCGACCCCAACAGGCAACTTGCCAACATCAACGTGCCTGCAAAACGGGCTTTTCCCGAAAGCTATGTAAACGAGCCTACTGTCCGTGTTGGCCTCTATGCGCGGCTCTCTCGTATTCGTTCTGACTTGGACCTTGATGCATTCAGCGAGGAGCTCGAGGACCGCTTTGGTGACATGCCTGGCGAAGTGACCGTTCTGCTGGAACTTACCAGGTTGCGGATAGCAGCGTCGGAACTGGGTGTCGGCAAAGTTGATGTTGGGCCCGAAGCCGTCGCGATCACCTTGCGCAACAAGCCTCTGGCGTCACGATGGCGGGACAGGAAGGTGTTGGGCCTGGAGTACCGAAACGGCCGCGTGATTTTCAGGCGGATCGAGCCCCGCGTCTCAGGCATCGATGCCGTTCGCTTGGCGCTAGATGCCATACGTGCAGTTCAGCCAAAGCACGAGGTCTGACGAGCCTTTTATCTCCACCGCGGCGGTACAATGTACCAGCTTCATATTCACCTCAGCCAAGACTAGCAGGGCGAGGTTTAAGGCATCGTTCCGGCTTGATGGGCCGTCATGGCGGCCATGTTCTCGTTCAGGTGGGCCATGATCCAAACCGAGCCCAGGACCACCAGCGCAACGATCAGCACGCCGAAGGCCAGGGCCAGGATGTTGTTGGTGTTGTCCGGCCCGGTGGTCAGGTGCAGAAAGAAGACAAGATGCACGCCCATCTGCGCGACAGCGAGCACCACCAGGGCCGAAATCACCGCCGGCTGGTAAATCAGATCGGTTTGAGCCGCCAGGAATGACGCGATCGTGAGCAGGATGGCCAGGCCGTAGCCGATCACATAGCCCAACAGCCCTCCAGCCACTTCGTGCTCGGTTATACGTTCCTCGCCCGGTGCGGAATCGCGGCGGTCCTGCATCTCGCCGGGCCTGCTCTCGATGGTCATGGCGATGCTCCCAACAGATAGACCAGGGTGAAGATGGCGACCCAGATGATGTCGAGTGCGTGCCAGAAAAGCCCGAAGCAGTGGAGCCGCCGCAAAATATCCGACCGAAAACCCTTGACCCATAGCTGCGCCATCATTGTGCCCAGCCAGAGCAGCCCCAGCCCGACATGGGTGCCGTGGCAGCCAACGAGCGCAAAGAAGGCTGATAGAAATGCGCTGCGCGAAGGCCCCGCCTGCTCGCCGATCATCGCCGCGAATTCCTGTACCTCCAGAAACAGGAAGGCTGCCCCGAGCAATCCGGTGACGAGCAGCCAGGCCTGCGTGGCAGCCATCGATCTGCGATGGGTCGCGAGTGTCGCCAGGCCACCGGTGAAGCTCGACGTGAGCAGAAGGCCCGTCTGCACCGCAACGCGGGTGGGCTCGAACAAATCCTTGCCGGTCGGTCCGCCGGCGGTCGCCTTGGCAAGCACGGCATACGCCGCGAAGAAGGCCGAGAATATGATGATGTCGGACAGCAGAAAGATCCAGAAGCCATATGCCACGGTGACGAATTTCGAGGCCGGGCCGCCTTCTCCGTGGCCGGTCGCGGAGCGCACGCCATGTCGGCCGCCCTGACCAAGCCGATAGGGGTCTCGGGCCTGGGTGCCCGCGCCGAAGTCGCCGGGTAGCGCGTGATCGCTCATGCCGGCCGCTCCCAGCGCCGCAGCCGGGCTGACTGTGCGGCCTTGTGGTCATCGTCGATGCGCGCGACCTTTTCGGCGGGAATCTCATAATCCCCATGATCGCGCCAGGCGAAGACGACGAAGGTCGCGTAGGCGCCGATGAAGCCGACGATCGCCAGCCACCATATATGCCAGATCAGCGCGAACCCGATCAGCGTGCTGAAGAAGGCGGTGACGAAGCCTGTCGGGCTGTTGCGCGGCATCTCGATAGGCTCGTATCCTTCCTCCGCACCGGGCCTCTTCTCCTCCCTTGCCCGTTGCTTGATGCGCCAGTAGGGCTCTTCATCCTCGACGAAAGGCAGCCGCGCGTAGTTGAAAACGGGGGGAGGGGAAGACGTCGACCATTCCAGTGAACGCCCGTCCCATGGGTCGCCTGTCTCATCGCGAAGCTTGTCGCGATGTCGGATCGAAACGGCGAGTTGCATGATCTGCAGTGCGGCGCCGGCGATCATCACCAGCACGCCGAACGCGGCCACCACCAGCCATGGCGCCCAAAGATCCATGTCGATATGCTGCAGGCGCCGCGTCATGCCGAGCAGACCGACGATATAGAGCGGCACGAAGACCAGCATGTAGCCGGCCAAGGTGACCCAGAATGCGGCCTTGCCCCAGCCTTCGTGCAAGCGGAATCCGAACGCCTTGGGAAACCAGTAGGTGAAGCCGGCGAACGCGCCGAACAGCACGCCCGAAATGATGACGTTGTGGAAATGCGCGACGAGGAAAAGGGAGTTGTGCAGCACGAAGTCGGCCGGTGGAACGGCAAGCAGAACGCCGGTCATGCCGCCGACGGTGAAGGTGGTCACGAAGCCCAGCGCCCAAAGCATCGGCGTGTCGAAGCGGATGCGCCCGCCATACATGGTGAAGAGCCAGTTGTAGATCTTCACCCCGGTGCCGACGGCGATGACCGACGTGGCGATGCCGAAGGCGGCGTTGACGTCTGCTCCGGCGCCCATGGTGAAGAAATGATGCAGCCAGACCATGAACGAGACGATGCAGATGAACATCGTGGCCGCGACCATCGAACGGTATCCGAACAGCGGCTTTGACGAGAATGTCGAGAAGACCTCGGAGAAGATGCCGAAGGCGGGAAGCACCAGAATGTAGACCTCGGGATGGCCCCAGGCCCAGATCAGGTTGACGAACATCATCTGATTTCCGCCGGCTTCGTTGGTGAAGAAATGGAAGCCGAGATAGCGGTCCAGCGTCAGCATCGCCAGCGTGGCGGTGAGGATCGGGAAGGCTGCGACGATGAGCAGGTTGGACGCGAGCGAGGTCCAGCAGAACATCGGCATTCGCAGGTAGCCCATACCAGGCGCACGCATCTTGAGGATGGTCGTCACCAGGTTGACGCCGGTAAGCAGCGTGCCGACGCCGGAGATCTGGATCGACCACAGATAGTAATCGACGCCGACGCCCGGCGAGTAGGTGGTCTCCGACAAGGGGGCATAGGGCAGCCAGCCGGTGCGCGCGAACTCACCGATGACAAGCGAGATGTTGACCAGCAGGGCTCCGGAAGCCGTCAGCCAGAAGCTGACGGAATTGAGTGTCGGAAAGGCTACATCGCGTATGCCAAGCTGCAGCGGTACGGCGAAATTCATCAGGCCGATCATGAAAGGCATCGCCGCGAAGAAGATCATAATCGTGCCGTGCGCGGAGAAGATCTGGTCGTAATGCTCCGGCGGCAGGTAGCCCGGCCCGTGGATCGCCAGCACCTGTTGCGTGCGCATCATGATGGCATCGATGAAGCCACGCAGAAGCATGAGCATCGCCAGCACAATGTACATCACGCCGATGCGCTTGTGGTCGACCGAGCTTATCCACTCGTTCCACAGATAGGGCCAGTAGCCCTTCACCGTTATCCATCCAAGCACGGCGACCGCTGCCAGAAAGACGCCGAGAGCCGCGACGAGCGGGATGGGTTGATCGAAGGGAATGGCCGACGAGTCGAGCTTGCCCAGCATCGTCATTCCGCCCCTTCTGCCTGTGGATGATGCCCCGTCGGCGGCGCCGCCGCGGGC
>NZ_RZPF01000535.1:0-4681 GCF_004022735.1 Mesorhizobium sp. M7A.F.Ca.AU.001.01.1.1 | reverse complement strand
GCTCTATGTGCGCAATGCCTCCGGCGGCATGGTGCCGCTCTCGACGCTGGGCAAACTCGTGCCCTTCGTCGGCCCGGAGACCGTGCCGCACTACAACAACAATGCCTCGGCCTCGATCAATGGCGGCGCCGCACCGGGCTTTTCCTCCGGCCAGGCGGTTGCCGCCATGGAACGGGCCGCTGCAACCGCGCTGCCAAGGGATTTCGGTTTCGAATGGACCGGCATCACCTTCCAGGAGCTCAAGGCAGGATCGATCGCGTCCGTCGTCTTCGGCCTCGCCATTGTCTTCGTCTTCCTGATCCTGGCGATGCAGTATGAGAGCTGGGCGATGCCGTTCATGGTGCTGTTGGCGGTGCCACTGGCCCTGTTCGGCGCCTTCGCAGCGTTGTTGCTGCGTGGCATGCAGATCGACGTCTACTCGCAGATCGGCTTCGTCATGCTGATCGGCCTGGCGGCCAAGAATGCGATCCTGATCGTCGAATTCGCAAGGCGACGGCGCGAGGAAGGCCTCAGCATCGTCGACGCGGCGATGGAGGCGGCACGGCTCAGGCTGCGGCCGATCCTGATGACGGCCTTCGCCTTCATCCTCGGCGTGCTGCCGCTGATGTTTGCGACCGGCGCCGGTGCGGCAAGCCGGCAGTCGATCGGCACCACCGTGTTCGGCGGCATGGTCGCGGCGACCATCCTGTCGCTGGTGTTCGTGCCGGTGTTCTACGCGGTCATCGAACAGCTGCGTGAACGCCGCGGCAAAGACGAGCCCACCTCTCAAGACAATGAACCAACTGCTGAGCACGCTTTACCGCCCCTGGCGGAAGCGGCCGAATAAGATTGGAGACTGATCATGCGTAAATGGAAAATCGCGTTGGGAACGGCTGTCGCGCTGGGTGCGATCTCGGTGGCCAGCGTCCACCTGCTCGATATGGGCAATCTCAGCCTCAATGCCGGCACGGCAGGTGCGGCGCCCGCCCCGGCGGCGTTCGTCATGCCGGTGCCGGTGGTCAGCGTCGTCAAGAAGACGATCCCGATCTACCTCGACTATGCCGCGCGGACAGAGCCGATCCGCAGCATCACCTTACAGGCGAGGATTCCCGGCTATCTGCAGGAGCAGACCGCAGCCGACGGCGTCGACGTCCGGCAAGGCGATCTTCTCTACAAGATCTCGCCTGACGACTTCCAGGCGGCGCTCGACCAGGCCAAGGCCCAAGTGCAGCGCGACACGGCGACGCTCGACTATGCCCGCTCGAATCTTGGTCGCGGCACCGAGCTCGCCAAGAGCGGCTACCTCGCCAAGGACGGCTTCGACCAGCGCACCAGCACCTTGCGCGAAGCGCAGGCATCGCTGGCGCTGAACCAGGCGGCGGTCCGCACGGCAGAGCTCAATCTGAGCTACGCTGAAATCCGGGCGCCGTTTGCCGGGCGCCTTGGCCGCAACCAGGCCTCGGTCGGAACGCTGGTCAGCGTCGCCGGCACCGTGCTCAACACGCTGGTGCAGCTCGACCCGATCTACGTCACCTTCAACCCGAGCGAGACGGATCTGACCGAGATCGAGCAAGCCCGTGCGAACGGCCCGATCGAAGTGGATGTCCTGCTCCCCGGCCAGACCGAGGCAAGCCAGAAGGGCGAGCTTACCTTCATCGACAATTCGGTCGACCGCTCGACCGGCACGATCACGGCGCGCGCGACGATCGGCAATGGCAAGTTCACGCTGCTGCCGGGCCAATATGTCCGTGTCCGGCTGCATGTGAGAGAGCAGGCCGATGCGCTGATGGTGCCACAGACGGCGCTGGGCTCAAGCCAGCTCGGCAAATATCTCTATGTCGTCGGCAAGGGCAATACGGTCGACCAGCGGCTGGTTTCGCTCGGACCGACGAGCGGCGATCAGGTCGCCATCCTCAGCGGCGTCGCCGAGGGCGACCAGGTGATTACGGGCAATCTGCAGAAGATCGGCCCCGGAGCGCCCGTATCGCCGATACCGGAAAAGCCGGCCACCTGAACACCCCCGTCAGGATCCGGCTTCAGCGCGGCGCCCCGGCCTTCCCACAGGTCGCGGGCGCCGCTCGACTGAGCAGTTCCACCAGACCGGCAACATCGGCCCGGTCGGCCTTGGCCGGCGGCATGAATGCACAATAGGGGTGCCCGAGGTGCACCGAGACGAGGAGAGCGCAATCAGCCGACCGGCCTCCAGATCGGCGTGCGCCATGACCCGCTGGCCAAGCGCGATGCCCAGGCCGAGCCTTGCCGAGGCGATCGGCGTCGGTGAGCGCGATGCGGTTGCCGCTGCGCACGAACAGCTGCTTGCCGAACCAGGTTTCGAGATTGCGTATCTGCTGGCTGACCGCCGCCGACGAAACGCCGAGTTCAGAGGCGGCCAAAGTGAAGCCGCCGGCACGGGCGGCAACTTCAAAAGCCTTGATCGCATTCAGCGGCGGCAACCGTTCCACAGCGGCTCCATATGACTCGCCAGAGGGAATTTCGAAACGGTCTCTGCAGCGTTGGCCAATCAATTGAGATAGCCTCTTGTTAGATTGTCGACAATCTGCTTGTCTTGCTTTCGGTTTCCTGGGAGTGGCCGAATGGCGAAAGCGGATTTCAGTCCTATCGCGGATACGACGCGACGCGCCGAGATCGTTGCGCTGTTGCGGCGCGCGATCCTGACCGGCCAGCTCGCGCCCGGCCAGAAGCTCAACGAGCTCCGTATCTCCGAACAGATGCGGGTCAGCCGCGCGCCGCTGCGCGAGGCGATGCGCGAGCTGGTCCAGGAAGGGATCCTGACCAGCATCCCCTATGCCGGCACCTTCGTCATCGAGGTCACAGCCAAGGACATCGACGATGCCTATTCGTTCAACAAGGTGATGGACGAGCTGGCCATCGAGCGGGCGTGGCCGCTGCGTGACCAGCGCTTCTTCGACGAGCTCGACCGGCGCCACGAAGCCGTGAAGCAGGCGACCCGCGCATTGGACACGACACGCCAGATCGAAACCGCGCTGCAACTGCATGGCCTGATCTACGAATGGGCCGACAATTCGGTGCTGCTGGAAACCTGGCAGCGGCTGACCAGCCGGCTGCAGATGTATTTCGCGCTCCACCAGCATGCCCGCAACGAGCCGGTGCCGGCCGAAGACGTTCACGAAACCTATGTGCGGTTGCTGAAGGGCAAGGACATGCGTGCGGCCCAGCGCCATGCCAGGGAGCATATCGATCTCGACTTCGAGGAGTTGCTTGCCTACGCGCGCAGCCTCGAACAACGCCCATCGAGGGGCGCCTGACCCGTTCCCAACACCACAGACAGCGGACAAGACACGTGCAGATCGAGACCATCAAGGCCTACCACGTCATGCAGCCCTTCGTTGACGGGCTATACCGCATGTCGAAGGGGCGCGAGGCCGACGCCTTCGACGCCGTGATCGTGTCCATGACATCAGACAGCGGCATCACCGGCTGGGGCGAGATGGCGCCGCTCGGCAATTTTTACTCGGCCGCCTTCCCCGCCGGCGTTCGCGCCGGCGTGGTCGAGATCGCGCCGCATCTGATCGGCCGCGATCCGCGCGGGCTGGCCAGCATCGGGCGGCTGATGGACACGGTGTTCAAGGGCCATCCCTACATCAAGTCGGCGCTCGACATGGCCTGCTGGGATCTGGCGGCGCGCGCAGCCGACGTGCCGCTGGTCACGCTGCTCGGCGGCAAGGAAAGCGACACCGCGGAACTCTACAAGGTCGTCACGCACGGGAGCGTCGACGCCATGGCCGCGCTGGCCAAGCGCATCGTCAAGGACGGCTTCCACCGGCTGCAGGTCAAGGTCGGCGGCAATGTCCATGACGACATCGAACGCGTCATCGCGGTTGCCTCCTCGGTGCCGAAAGGCACGGTCATCTTCTGCGACGCCAATGCCGGCTGGACTCCCTATCAGGCGCGCCAATTCGCCGATGCCACGCGCGCCATCGACTACACGTTCGAGCAGCCCTGCACCACGATCGATGAAAACATGTCGGTGCGCCGCATGCTCGACAAGCCGATGGTGCTCGACGAATCCGTCACCTCGCTCGAGGCGATGCTGGAAATTCATCGCCTGGGCGCGGCCGACGGGCTGACGCTGAAGATCTCGCGCCTTGGCGGCGTGACGAAGACACGCCAGATCCGCGACATTGCCGTCGACCTCGGCTTCATGATCACGGTCGAGGACACGGGCGGCGCCGAGATCGACACCGCGGCGATGGCGCATCTGTCGCTGTCGACGCCGGAAGAGCGCCGGCTGCACGCCATCGCCTTCCATGAATGGGTGACGGTGCGCACGGCATCGAACATGCCACCGGTCACCGGCAGCCGCATGGGCATTCCAGACGGGCCGGGTCTCGGCATAGACGTCGTTCCCGATCTGCTCGGCGCGCCGTTCTTCGAGGTCGGGCGCTGAGATGAAAATCCGCAGCATCAAAGCCACGCCGATCAATTTGCGCCTCGAAGCGCCCTATGCCTGGGTGTTCGGCGAACTCGACGGATTTTCACCGACCGTCGTCGAAGTCGAGACCGAGGATGGCCTGGTCGGCCTCGGCGAAGCGCCGACGCCAGCGGCGGCCGCGATCATCAATGATGTCCTGGCGCCGCGGCTGGTCGGGCGCGATGCCTTCGACATCGCCGGCGCCGAGCATGTCTGCCTGCCCTTTTGGACCGGCGTGCAGTCGATCAA
>NZ_RZPF01000534.1:0-4685 GCF_004022735.1 Mesorhizobium sp. M7A.F.Ca.AU.001.01.1.1 | reverse complement strand
GCTTGAGAAGCTCACGTCTGCCGGGGCCGAGAAGGTCTTCAGCGAGAAGAGGTCCGGCTTGGACGAGACGAGGCCGGGGCTTGAGAAGGCGCTGGAGTTTGCCCGTGACGGTGACGTGTTTGTGGTGACCAAGGTGGACCGGCTGGCAAGATCGGCGGCACACCTCCACCAGATCGTCAGGGACCTCGATAAGAAGGGTGTCGGCTTCAAGGTGTTAGATGACGCCTCGCTGGACACGACCACCCGAACTGGCAAGCTCGTGTTCGGCATCCTCGCCAGCATTGCAGAGTTTGAGACGGCGCTTCGTAAGGAGCGGCAGATGGAAGGCATCGCCAAGGCGAAGGCCAAGGCAGAAGCCCAAGGCGAGCCGTGGAAGACTGGCAGGCCCGTGACGCTCGACCATGATCGGATCAAGGCCCTGAAGGCCGAGGGGCGCTCTGTGAGGCAGATTGCCAAGGAAGCCGGGTGTTCACCTTCAGCGGTCCAGAAGGTGCTGGCCGTGTTGGCCTGACGTTTCCATAAAGTATGGAGCGAGTGCTGAATAGGGAGGCGATTACCCCACCCACTAGCACAGGAGGGTGGCAGTCAGCCCACTAGCCCTACGAAGGCGCAAATAGGGTGACCACTAGCACTACGAGGGCGATAAGGCCCCCACTAGCACTGTGAAAGCGGCCCCATAGGGACACCACTAGCACTATGAAGGCGATAGGGTGACCACTAGGACCACGGGGCGATTAGACCCCATACCCCCACCACTAGCACGGTGAAGGCGAATACCCCCTCCACTAGCACTACCCAACGCTCTTCACCCAAGCTGCCCCGTGCAGTTCTCCCCTGTTGCGACCGCCTGTTGCCCTGTTCGGCTCTTCCGGGAGACAGGATGTGGCGCTTGTCGGGGCAGCTTTGGTGAGGCGCGTGTGTCCCTCTATCTGTCCTCCGATTTTGTATGAAATCACCCGTCAATTATTTTGTATGAAGCACCACGAAAGGAGCCAACATGACCGTCTTCCGTCCCGTCGAGGCGGATTTCTCCGAGGTCTCGGATCACTGGACTGCCGAGGTTGAGGCATTTCAAAGGAAAGGCCCCCGGTGGACAACCCAACGCTACCAAGAGGCCACCCGCAAGGACACTGAACGTGCGCCAGAGTTCAACCATAAGGCCACCCTCGTCCTATGTGCTGAGGGCTTCTCACAGCCCGCATCAGCGAAGGTGCTGGGGATCACCGACCGTGCTGTTCGGTCTCACCTGTCGCGCCCATGCGAGGCTCTGGAAGCTGAACGCGAGCGGATGGCTTGGCGGGGCCGTGTACAGCACCATGAGGTGACCAAGCGCGGGCGCGCTCCGTTCGATGTCTGGGCTCACCTGAAGGCGGGTAAGGCTCCCGTGGTCGCTGATCTTCTCGGCTTCGATCCGTGGACAGCCGAGGGCATCGGGGCAAGCACCCGCGAGAGGGTCGCTTTCTACATCGTGGACGGATGGTCACAGGCTGAGATTGCCAGACTGCTGGGCATCTCCAAGCAGGCGGTATCGAAGCATGCTGCCGCTATCAGGAGATTGTTCAAACCGAAACGAACCCGGAAGTTAGGAAGTCGGCCAAACCTGATTTCACAACGCTAACAATGACATGAATGGTTGACTACCTACTATAGGGCTTCCACTCAGGGACCTTCACTTCGGGTGTTACCTTGGTCAGCCCCTTCGGGTTCCTATCGTCGATAGGTTTATCCGAAGATAACACCAAGGTTCTCCTGAGTTGCTCAGGGACATAAGACACACCCTCTAGAAAACCCTCTGTAACAGAGAAACCCTAGAGACACCCTTATATCAGGATGTCATTGGTCGCTTCGCTCCGAAGACCATGGAATATGTCTCCTGAGTACCTGATCACCCTCAGTACTGCTTCGCTCACAGCTTTGGTCTATTCTCTGGGTTTCCCTTGTTCCAAGGCCATAGCCAGAGGGAACTCCAAAGGACGCATGAAGTCTGTCCACCTGATGCTTGGATGACTGATGATCTCCCTCCACAGGTCTTCACCCTTCCACGTCAACCTGAGGCGTCCCTTTAAGGGAGGCCTTCGAATGTCACCACCAACACTTACCCGAAAGGATCACAATGAACATCACCACAGGAGCCGACCCCTATCATGTCGACTGAGGCCGACCGCATTGCATGGCGAATACACGGTCGAGAATGGCGAGCAGCGAACCCAGAGCGCGCTAAGCAGATCAGCCGGGAATGGTATCACCGCAACAAGGCTCGCGTTGCCGAGGTGCGGAAGATGAAGCGAGAGGCCGCCCGTCTGGTGAAGGGGACAGCCAATGGCTGAGACAACCCGCCAGATCACCCCGGCAATCCGCGTTGTCGAGACCGACCGTGAATGGATCATTCAGGCAGCTGAAATAAAACGAACCCGGAGGCGGGGAGCGGAGCCGACCGGCAAATGGATCGACCGCGCATACATCACCAGTCGGTCAATGCTGAACTTGGAACTGAGGCGGATGGTCGGGGCGAAAGGGAGCCTTCTCGGACATGTTGAGCAAGGCGTGCTGGACTGGCTCAACAGGCTGCCGGTTCGGCATCCGGCACGAGACCGGGAGTCCAGCGTCATTGATATGCTGGAGGCGTCTACGCCAGGTAGCGAGCATGGGGAGACCTTCCATGACCACCTGCCGCTGATCGTGAAGCACGGCCCGCTTAGGTGGCGCAACGACCGGAATGCCCGCTTTGAGCCCTGACCAAATCAAGCGGGATTGGGTTTCGACCTACCCGAACCGTGAGGCAGCCCTTGCCTTGGTCGAGTGGCTGAAGGCAGACAACTGGGAGCGCGTCTCAGAGCTTGACCGGAGGCTGACAGAAGTCGGCATCGACTGGACGGGCAGTTTCCAAGAGGCTGCCGAGCGGTGCTTTGAGGTCTACGGCTACCCCGATTTGGAAGCCGTGGCGGTTGCCCGGAGGGTCGCCGAGGTGTCGCTGCGGCCGACCCGCTCAGCGCCACGGGGAGGGCCCACCGGAGTCAGCGCCGGCCGTTCCCGTCCAGTCACCCCAGCCACACCTAGCGCGCGTCCTGAAGGCGCGCAGACGATGACCTACGGCTTCACGCCACGGCGCTGATCCACCCAGCATCATCAAGCCCAACCCGCACCCGGAGCACTGACGCGCCGGGTCGATCAACCACGACCAGATTTGAAGGAATGAACGACATGAACGATTTCAACAAGGCCAGCGGCCTCATCACCACCGGCTCAACTGACATCCGCGCTCAGGAAGCGCGAGACCGACAGACCCTTGAAAACCGGGTGGCTCAGATGCGGCGTGATCATGCGCAATCCGAGAAGGACCGGCAGGAGGCGGCTCTCCAAGAGCGTATCGCCCAGCAGACGGAAGCCGGCTTGCGGGCCAATCAACAGCTTCAGGCAAAGCGAATGGGGATCGTCAATACCGGGCAGGCCATGACCGATGGCCAGAAGGCGCAGATTGCGGCAGCAAAGCCCATGAACGGCTCCGCACCGCAGGCCCTTGTGGATCAGCTTGCGGTGACCGTTGGCGGCATCCAGTTAGGACCCCAGCAAGCCAAGGACATGGCGGCTCGCGGGGAGATCAGCCAGGGCGATTACGTCGCCGCAGTGAACGCGGCTCTGGTCCCATACGGCTATTCTTTCAGGTAGCCACGGAGGCCGAGAGTGACGGGGCGGTTGATGCCGCTCCGTTGCCTACCGTGGATGGGAAGACCGACGAGACCAACGACACTGAGGAATTGACCGACGACGAGAAGGAAGAGAAGCAACATGCCGAGTTTGTGCGCATGGCCGATCAGAGCCTTGATCGCTTCAGGGACACCCATAGCGAGGCCCAGCAGCAATTCATCGTGGACGCCTATGTCGAGACCGGAGAAATCCTTACCGGCGAAGGCTACGGCATTGACGAGGTGGAAGCGGCTGTTGTCGAAACTGCATTTACTCAGCACCTCGATAGGAACGTGCTGCGGCAGCATGGGCTGACACTGGCGACGTACTTCGAGCATGTCGATGAGGCCGACTACCCGGCACTGCGCAGGGCTGCGGCCAAAGGTGAATGGCACGTCTTCCACGGGCATGCCCAAGCCATAGCAGCGGCCCGCAGAGACGGTTCGGCTTACAGCGAGTAACCATAGCAGCACCTTTCCTACCCCCGATGCATCGCCCCAAGAGGTGTGTCGGGGTTGGGATTTTCAGAGCCCAAGCCCGCCGCGCCGCGCGCGTCTCCACAACCAATCGCCCAGGGGCCTTGCGTCTCCTCGCCGACAGCCCCCGGCATCTACGCTAGCAACCGGAGGGGTCAGCTCGCCATTGCGGGGAGCCCAAGCCACTCAGGGCTTGTGTATTCATGAATGTGGTTGCTTGTTCGGTCCGCACCCGGGTCCGAATGGTATTGCGATGTATTACCTCGGACCTGACTATCCATCTCAACGCTCCTTGAGGTAGGGTATCCGTTGGGAGGCGGGAAATGTGCAAATGGCTCAAGACCAACAGTGACGCTATTCAAGCAGGATCGGCGATCCTAGGTGTCGCAGTGGCCGTCATCGGATTTTGGCTGACGATCTACCAGTTGTCCTCAGCAAACCATTCGCTGCAAGCCTCAAACACGTACACCATCCAGCATGATGCCCGGGAGATTATTAGTGAAATCATCTCGCGAGGAAATGTTC
>NZ_RZPF01000533.1:0-4714 GCF_004022735.1 Mesorhizobium sp. M7A.F.Ca.AU.001.01.1.1 | reverse complement strand
ATTGCGGCGGGGCGTGGGCGGGCAGGGCGCCGAACGCGCCCATCAGGCCGGCGACGAGCAGGGCGGCGATGGTTCCCGCGCCGGCCGTTATCCAGGTTTGAAATTTTGAGCGGGCAGTCTTGAACATTCCAAACTATGCACGTCGAACGGTCAGCCACCCCTGCGCAGTCTAGAAAGAAAAAATGGCTGATGGAACCCGCAAATGGCTGGTCCAGTCCTCACACCGCTTCCCTTGCCCAGAGCCTGTGGCCATGGCGGCGGAAATAGCGCGCCACCAGGCGCTGCTGCTTGGCCCTGATCAGGTCGGGCAGGCGCCGCTCCTGGCGCCAGCGCGGTATGTTGCGCCAGCAGGCTATGAAGCGGGCGGCGTCCTCGATTACCTCCTGCGCCGAGAGTGCCGGACCGATAGCGGCCAGGAACAGCGCCTCCGACGGTTTCAACTCGTCGATCACCGCCTTGCGCCTGACGTGATCCTGACGGGCGTGGGCGATGCCGCTGCGACGGATTGCTTCGAAGGCTTCAAGCAAGGCCAGGCTGTCGCCGGCGTAGCCGCAGGAACGGGCAAAATCGGCGGCAAAAGCGTCCATTATCGCTCCCGGGTCTGATGCAGTGGGCAGGTTCGTACCCGACTCACATTTTCATACATTTATGAAAGCATAACTCAAATTACGCTAGAAGAAAAACTTCTGGGAAAGTTTGAAAACTGCGACTCGACTCCCGGCGTAAAACACAGGAATATGCGAACAAATCAGGAACAAAGACGAGGCAGGGGCGATGGCATTGCCGGGCAAGGAACCAACGATCGCGCATGTCGCCTCGATCTCGGTCGAGTGCGCCGATTGTGGCCGCAACAGGTGGTGGCGACCCGATCAGCTGAAGCGGTTCGGGGTGACGGGGAATACGCCGCTGTCCGCTCTGTCGGGCCGTATCGTCTGTTCGGCCTGCCGCGCCGACGGACTGCCGGGGACGGCGATTTCGATCCAGGCGGCGTTTGTCGACGAGCGCCAGCGCGTGCGCAGCGAAGCGCGGATGCTGAGCGACAGGGATGTGCCGCTGGAGGGATCGCGGCGGGCTTGAGTGGGAGGGTGCCAGCGCTGGTTCTTCCTTCTCCCGCAGGGGGAGAAGGAAGAGCATCCCTTGCTCAATACCCCAGCAATTCCTTCAGCGGAATCACGCGCCAGACATGTTTGATGGCGTAGCGGTTGAAGGTCAACGTCTTCGGCGGGTTGTACTGCTCGACGACCAGCTCGCCCGCCGTGCGCTTGACCAGCTTTTTGATGAAGGCCTTGCCGTTGCGCTCGTTTTCCTCCGGGAAGGTCTCGATCACCACATGGTCGCCCGGTACGGCGTCGCGGCCGCCGCAATAGATCAGGTCGCCGGGCTCGTAACGCGGCACCATGGAATCCGAGAGCACGTGCAGGGCGAACACCTTCGGCAGGTTGCGCACGCCCGGCGGGCGCTGGACGTAACCCGCCGGCTCGCCGTTGAAGGTGAAATCGCCATCGTCGCCACCGACGGCCGCGCCCAGCACCTCGATGTCCATCGAGCTGGCGGGTAGCGGACCTGCATCGGTGACGATCTCCGCATCGGCAACCGGTCCGGCATCGTCGAGAAACACGACCTGCCCCTGGCCCAGCGCAACCGGGTCGACGCGCAGGAAGGCGGCGGTCTTCAGCAGGTTCTCGGTCTTGGGCAGATTGCGGCCGGTTTCCCAGTTGCCGACGGCGGCGACATCGGTGTCGTTGTGTTCGGCGATGTGGCGCATGACCAGGCCGCGCTGCTTGCGCGCCTTGCGGATCGCCGCTCCGACCTTGATCGACAGTTCCGTTTTTGCCATGGCGCCCATGTGAGGGATGAAAGCCGCTCTCGTCTATGAAAGAATGGCTTGCATCTATTTTCGAGTTATGCTTATATCCGGTCATGCAAAACCTGTCCAGCTTTGATGGCGCCGAGTCGCCGGCCTCACGCGAGGCGCGCCCGGCGGTCATAACCGCCCATTCCCTTTCATCCCGGCCGTCCTCCTCCCCGGCCCGGATGAAGCCCGAGGCCCAGTGCCTGACCGCACGAGCCTCGGGTCCGGTCCGCCTGTCTCCGGCGACCGGAACGGCCGGAGCCGCCGCTCCCAGCGGCTTCGGCCCCCAATTCGGCCGGCATGGCGCCGGCTCTGTTTTTGCGGCAGGCCGATCCTGCATCCGCACCGAGGACGGCACCGTCATCCTGTTCGACAGGCTGACGGGCAGGGCGGTTTCCGCCCTGGACAGAAACACGGCCGAAGCGCGGCTTCTGCACCTTGCCGGCGGGAAATCGGCCCAAGCCGGCTGAGGCTGGCCGGCTGAGAGCCGGCTCTTGAAAAACAACCTGACTGCGGCCTGGCGACCGGGTCGAACCTTGACGCTGCCCGACGGCGCGCGGCCGAACTTTGGATGGAGCTGGATATGGCAAGCTATAGCGACGCGGAATTGCACGAGATCGCCCGCTGGCTGAAGGATGGGTTCTCAGCCTCCAGGATTGCAGTCGCGTTCAGCGCGTTGCGCGGCAGTCCGGTGTCGCGCGACGCCATCATCGGCATCGTGCACCGCAACGCCATGCTCGGCGCGATCGGCTTTGCCAATGGCAAGGGGCCGCCGCCGCGATCCAGGCAGGCCGTGGGCAAGCGCGCTGGAAGCAAGCGGGCGAGTGGCGCGTCGGCGAAAGCGACGCCTGTCGTCGGCAAGATGGAGGGCGTGCTTGCCGCCAAGGACATCCATGCGCGTGAAGTGGCCCGGCCCAGGCGCGCGCATTCGTTCGTGCGCGAGGTGGGCGTGCTGATCGCCGACGGCGTGGCCTATCGCCTGGAGGCGCCGGCGCCGCCGCGCGCGGCCATCGGCCGGCAGCCGCATGGCGTGGCGATGCGCTTCATCGATTGCCTGTTTTCACGCTGCCGTGCGCCGCTGGATCTGACGGTGGAGGGGGATCCGGACATTTCTATTGCCGAAGAGGGGGCGCCAGGCAGCCGCCCAGGCGCCGACATGCTGTGCTGCGGCATGCGCACCGGGGCGCTGAAAAGCTATTGTACCTACCACCAGGCGCGCTTCCAGCGCCGCGTATTTGTTGCGACGGGGTGAGGTTTGATCTCTTCTCCCCCGTTCACGGGGAGAAGGTGCCGGCAGGGCAATGAGGGGCAGCGCTGACGAGGCAGGATGGAAGCTGACATGAAATTCAAGCATCCGATTCAGATGCCACTTACCGAAGCGCTGGCGCCGCCCCTCATTGCCCTGCCGGGCGTTCGCTGTTCGAAAAGCCAAGCAATTGGCTTTTCGTCCGCTGCGCGGATCACACCTCACCCCCGTAAACGGGGAGAAAGAAGCAAAGCCCTATTTCGGCATCTGCCCGCCTTGCTTGGGCGTGCGGCTCTGCATGCTCCTTGCGTCCATCGCTACCGCCGGGTTGCCCTCGCCGACCAATATGCCGGTCACCCGGGCAAAGCCGGTAAACACCTTCATGGCGTCGGCTTCGGAAATCTGGGCGGCAATCGCCGCGCTGCAGGCGTTCAACGCGCTGCGGTAGACATGGCCACGCCGCTCCAGCGGCCAGCGCTGGAGAAAATCGGCGGCTTCGCTGACGCTGTCGATCTCTTCGATCTCATCTTCCACCCGCACTTTGAGCGGCACTCCGGTTTTCATCGTACCCACGGCGTTCACCTTCGCTTTGCGCGCGGCTCCAGCTACCGCACCCATAAACGCGCCCCGCTGGGGGCCGGTTGCATCAATTTTTCGGGCGGCGCCCGCTCCTCACGGGCTAGCCACCGCATCCAGCCAGTCATGGGCGCGGCTTTTGGGCCTGTCGACCAGGATGTTCTGCTGCTTGGCCGCCCTGGTGAAGGCGTCGAACGCGATGCGCTGGCAGCAGATGCCGTCCACGGCGAGCGTAACCAGCCGGGAAGCCTCGAGATAGCCAGGCGCTGTCTTGTCGGGCCATTGGTGGCGCAGTGCCTCGGCGGCTCCGGCCACCGAACTGACCAGCATGGTTTTGTTGTCGCAAAAGCGCACGGTAACCGGCATGAAGGCTGTCATCGGCGAACCTCCCCTTGGCATGGACGCGACATAACGTCGAAAGCTCGCGCCGGTTCCATCAGCCTGGATGCCGGACGACAGGGATGCTGGCGCGGCGGCGAAGAGGCGACGACCTCCGGTTCATTGAAGGCCAACCGAGCAGCGCTCCGCTCCGCTCTGCCACCGCGTGGGAAGATGCCCGGCAGGGCCGAGGGCGCGCGAAGGATCGCCACGTGCCGGCCTCCCACCACCATCCCAACCAGGAGCCTCCCATGAGCAAAAAGACCAGACCCGCAAAACCGCAGGCGCCGAAATTGCCGAAGGGCGAGGCCGAGCAGGTGCGCATACGCCGCGAGATCGGCCATGATTTCGCGCTCAGGGATGACGCCCTCGGCCGCAAGCGGCTGGCAGCGGGCACGCTGGAGGCTGCGCGTGTCTACGAAGTGTCGAATGACGGCTACGCCGCGACCGGCGGCATCGTGCGGCTGCGCGCCATCGATGCGCTCGTCGGCATCACTTCGCTGTCGCGCCAGCAGCGCGAGGCAGGCCTGCGCTACCGCGAGGATTTCCGCTGCAGTCAGCAGGCTGATGTCAAGCCGATGCGCTGGACCGAGCGCATCGACGGCGGCCGCGAGGGCGGCGGCATCGCCGACAGCGTTCTCGACGCCGGCAGGGCCTATGCC
>NZ_RZPF01000532.1:0-4745 GCF_004022735.1 Mesorhizobium sp. M7A.F.Ca.AU.001.01.1.1 | reverse complement strand
GTGCAGGATGGACGCGTCCGCGGTCTCCAGCGCCACGTCGGTGCCGCCGCCCATGGCAATGCCAATGTCGGCGGCCGCGAGCGCCGGCGCGTCGTTGATGCCGTCACCGACCTTGGCGACCTTGAAACCCTCGCGCTGCAATTCGCCGACGATGCGCTGCTTGTCCTGGGGCAACAGCTCCGCTCGCGCCTCGATGCCGAGCGAAGCGGCGATGGCTTGCGCCGTGCGGCGGTTGTCGCCGGTCAGCATCACCGCGCGGATGCTCTCGGCCTTCAGCGCCGCGATCCCGGCCGCAGCATCCGGCCGCGGCTCGTCGCGCATGGCAATCAGCCCGGCCACCACGCCATCGGCGACCAGCACTGACACCGTCTTGCCCTGGCCGTTGAGGCTGTCGACGGCGAGGCGCTGCGCTTGCGTCATGTCGGCGCGTTCGCCCGCCGCCTGGCCGGAGCCGAGGAAGACGGCGACGCCGCCAACGCTGCCCTCGACACCCTTGCCCGAGATTGCCTTCGCCGCGAGAGCCGGCGGCACCGGCGCCTTGTCGGCCTTGGCCCGGTCCAGGATCGCCATCGCCAACGGATGGCTGGAGCCCTGCTCCAGTGCTGCCGCCAGCGCCAGCACGGTGCGTTCATCCCTTCCATACGCCACGATGTCGGTGACGGCAGGCTTGCCTGCGGTCAGCGTACCGGTCTTGTCGAAGGCGACCGCCGTGATCCGGCGAAAGCCTTCCAGCACCGCACCGCCTTTCATCAATAGGCCACGCCGCGCACCGGTCGCAAGGCCCGCGGCGATCGCCGCCGGGGTCGAGATGACCAGCGCGCAGGGGCAGCCGATCAGCAGGATCGCCAAGCCCTTGTAGATCCATTCGTTCCAGTCGCCGCCGGCAAGCAGCGGCGGCAACAATGCCACCAGCGCACCGACCGCCAGCACCGCCGGCGTGTAGGTGCGCGAGAAGCGGTCGATGAAGCGCTCTGTCGGCGCCTTGGCCTCCTGCGCCTCCTCCACCAGCCGCACGATTCGGGCGATGGTGTTGTCGGAAGCGGCCGCCGTCACCCGCACCTTGAGCACGCCATCGGTGCTGATCGTGCCGGCAAAGACGGCGTCCGCAACGCCCTTGCGCTTCGGCGTGCTCTCGCCGGTCACCGGCGCCTCGTCGATTTCGCTCGCGCCCTCGATGATCTCGCCATCGGCCGGGATGCGGGCGCCCGGCCGCACCAGGATGATGTCGCCGACCGCAAGGTCTTCGGCGGGACACTCCGATGTGCCGCCTGCGCGCTCGACCAAGGCCGTCTTCGGCACCAGATCGGCAAGTCCCTGGATGCTCGCCCGCGCCCGGCCGGCGGCGACACCCTCCAGAAGCTCGCCGATCAGGAAGAGCACCACCACGGCGGCGGCCTCTTCAGTGGCACCGATCATCACGGCGCCTATCGCCGCGATGGTCATCAGCATCTCGATCGAAAACGGCGTGCCGGCCAATGCCGCCATCAGCGCGCGCCGTGCGATCGGCACCAGGCCGACCAACAGCGCGGCCAGGAACACCCCGCGTTCCGCCACCGGGAACAGATGGCCGATGCCGTATGCGGCGAGAAGCGCTGCCGCGCAGGCGAGCGTCAGCACCGCCCGGCGGGAACGCCACCACGCCTGCCCCGTCTCGGAATGGCCATGATCGGGATCGGGATCGTGGCTCGCATGATCGTGGCCTTCATGGTCATTGTGGACGTGATCGGCGTGCGCCTTGTCTGACATCGGCGATACATGTGCCTCTGCCCTGACGATGCCGTAGCCGAGCCGAGCCACCTGCTGCAGCACCCTGCCTTCCGGCAACGCGCCGCCATGGCTGACCGTCATGCTGGCACCGGTCACCGAAACCGAGACATCGGCGACGCCGTCTAGGCGACGCACCGCCGTATCGATCTTGGTTGCGCAAGAGGCGCAATCCATGCCGCCGATCTTGAACCGCGTCTGCCTGATTTTTACCTGGTCGAGGGGCGCCGTCATCACATCACCTGTCTGTCTTGCCCGCGCGGCGTCGCCGCATGGGTCTTGAACGCTGATGTCAGGCACTGTAATTGCTCTAGTCACTAGAGCTTCAAGAGGCAATTCATGTTTTCGATCGGTGATCTCTCGCGCCGCACCGGGGTCAAGGTGCCGACCATCCGCTACTACGAGCAGATGGGCCTTGTTGCCGCACCCGAGCGCTCGGAAGGCAACCAGCGCCGCTATTCCAGGCAGGAGCTGGAGCGGTTGGCCTTCATCCGCCACGCCCGCGATCTCGGTTTCGCCGTCGAGGACATCCGCTCTCTGATCGATTTGAGCGGCCACCCCGAGCAACCCTGCGGCCACGCCGACAAGATCGCCGAGGAGCAACTGATCTCGGTGCGGGAAAAGATTGCCCAGTTGAAGCGGCTCGAGGCCGAGCTCGAACGCATCGCCACGTGCTGCAATGGCCAGACGGTCGGCGACTGCTACGTCATCCGCGCGCTGTCGGATCATGCGCTGTGCGCCGATGAGCATGGTTGAGATACATCCTACAGCTCGATCCGGAACCGCAAACTTTCCGCTCCGCCATAGGCGGCGTCCTCGAAAAAGCGTTCGACGAGCTTGCCGCCATTGGCCAGGATCACCTTGTGCGAGGCCGGATTGCCCGGTTTGGCGGTGATCTCGACGTGAGCCAGGCCGACCGCCCTCGCCTCCTCCAGCATCAGGCGCAGCGCCTGTGTAGCGTAGCCGCGCCGCCGCTTCCACGGCACCACCGCATAGCCGATATGGCCGAGCACATGCGGCGGCAGGTCCGACGTACCCTTCTGCCAGCGAAAGCCGATCGAGCCCGACGCCTCGCCGTCCCAGATCCAGCGGCGGAAGCCTGGCAGGCGCGGCACCTTTTTGCCGTCAGGCAAGGTGATCGGACCGCCCCTGGCCTGGGGATCATCGAGGTCGGCGAGAAAAGCCACGGGATCCCTTTCGATTGCCGCAAGCTGCTCGCGCGTCGCTTCCAGCAATCGCACATTGTCCGGCGACCAGCCGCGTTCGAGTGCCGCCTTGTAGGACGGCAGATGTTCGAACGCGGGTTTGACGATTTCGATCATGGTGCACCGGTGCAGACGCGATGCCCACAAAATAGCATGCTTGACCAGGGAGGCACGGTCCACCAAAGCGCGGCCCCATACGACAAAGGCCGCGCTCCCATCACTGGAAACGCGGCCCTGGCGTTGTGTCCTTGGGAGGACCGGCGATCCGGCGCGGCCGCGCCGGAGCACCTTTAGCGATCTCAGGCGATGTCGAAGCGGTCGGCGTTCATCACCTTGGTCCATGCCGCAACGAAATCCCTGGTGAATTTCGCCTTGGCGTCCGCCGACCCGTAGACCTCGGCAAGCGCGCGCAATTGGGCGTGCGAGCCGAAGATCAGGTCGGCACGGGTGCCGGTCCACTTGACCGCCTTGGTCTTGCGGTCACGCGCCTCGTAGACTTCGTCGGAGCCGGCGGCCGGATCCCAGACCGTGTTCATGCTGAGCAGGTTGACGAAGAAGTCGTTGGTCAACGTACCCGGCCGGTCGGTGAACACGCCGTGCTTCGAGTTGGCCGTGTTGGCGCCGAGCACACGAAGACCGCCGACCAGCACCGTCATTTCGGGTGCGGTCAGCGACAGCAATTGCGCCCGGTCGACCAGCATGGCTTCGACCGACATCGGCTGCTTGCCCCTGACATAGTTGCGGAAGCCATCGACTTTCGGCTCGAGCGCGGCAAAGGAATGGACATCCGTCTGTTCCTGCGAAGCATCCATGCGACCCGGCGTGAACGGCACCTTGGCCTCGTGGCCGCCATCCTTCGCCGCCTTCTCGACAGCGGCGACACCGCCGAGAACGATGAGGTCGGCCAGCGAGATCTTTTTCCCGCCGGTCTGTGCCGCGTTGAACTCCTTCTGGATGGCTTCCAGCCTGGCCAGCACCTTCGACAGTTCCGCCGGCTGGTTAACCTCCCAATCCTTCTGCGGCGCCAGCCGGATGCGTGCACCATTGGCACCACCGCGCTTGTCGGAATTGCGGAACGTCGAGGCCGAGGCCCACGCCGTCGAGACCAATTCGGAAACCGACAGGCCCGATGCCAGGATCTTCGCCTTCAGCGACGCAATGTCCTGCTCGCCGACCAGTTCGTGGTCGACCGCGGGGATCGGATCCTGCCAGATCAGTTCTTCCTTGGGCACGAGCGGGCCGAGATAGCGAACGACCGGACCCATGTCGCGATGGGTCAGCTTGAACCATGCGCGGGCAAAGGCGTCGGCGAACTGGTCCGGATGCTCATGGAAGCGCCGCGAGATCTTCTCGTAGGCCGGATCGACCCGCAGCGCGAGATCGGTCGTCAGCATGGCAGGCGCGCGGCGCTTGGACGGATCGTGGGCATCCGGCACGGTTCCGGCGCCGGCGCCGCCCTTCGGCGTCCACTGATGAGCGCCCGCCGGGCTCGTGGTCAGCTCCCATTCGAAGTTGAACAGATTGTCGAAGAAGTTGTTGCTCCACTTGGTCGGCGTCGTGGTCCAGGTCACCTCGAGGCCCGAGGTGATGGCATCGCCGGCGATGCCCGTGGCATGCTTGCTCGACCAGCCGAGGCCCTGCGCCTCGATGCCGGCGCCTTCCGGCTCCGCACCCACAAGCGAGGCATCGCCGGCGCCGTGGGTTTTGCCGAAGGTGTGGCCGCCGGCGATGCCTCGCTTGTGGGTGCGGAGCCGGAAGGCGCCGGCATCGAGGCGC
>NZ_RZPF01000531.1:0-4753 GCF_004022735.1 Mesorhizobium sp. M7A.F.Ca.AU.001.01.1.1 | reverse complement strand
CCGCATAGCGGGTCAATTCCCAGATGTTTGGACCCGACGGCGGCGTTCCTTCGGAAAGATCGGTCAAGACCTCGGTCAGCAGATGTGGCCGCGTCGTCGGCAACATCCTCTGATAACCCGCCACTTCACCGCCCCTGATGACGATCTGATGGACCGCCTCGTCGTGATCGAACTGGTCGAGTTCGAGCCCGTCGGGGCGTCTGAGGTCATCCCACCCCATCTCCTCGACGAATATCTTGTAGCGCAAACGATGGACGGCCTCCCAAAGGTCGGGACGTTCCATCAATTCCTGGGTTGTAAGGGAAAAAAGCATTCCGCCGTCTCCTGCGTTCAGAGGAAGATACGGCCGTGCTTTGATGAGAAAATTGCGTGATCGCGTAGGCAAGGATTTCAGGTCGGCACGGCCGACCTAACTAATGTAGCCGCGCCGTATCGCTTCCGCGACGGCCTGCACCCTGTTGACGGCACCTAGTTTGCTTTTGGCGTTAAGAAGATGTTTCTCCGAGGTGTGTTCGGAAATGCCGAGGATTTGCGAAATCTCCCATTCGGACTTGCCGACGGCGGCCCATTGCAGGCATTCGCGCTCGCGCGGCGTCAGCACGATATGATCGATGGTCCTGTTCGCCATGGTGTGGAGTTGCATGGCGCGGCCAACCGCGTAGGTCGAGACCAGCGACACCTGGCCGAATTCGGCGGCGGACAATTCCACGGCCTCGCCGCCCAGCGACACCATGACGATCTGGCCGTCGAGCGTGATCAGCGGAAAGGCCAACCCATCGCGCAGTTTGAAGGCGCCGGCATCGCCCATCACCTCGCCGCTGCTCTTGTCTATGCGGATGCCTTGGGACGCTTCGTGCCACTGGAAGGGCGCCTGCAACTGTTTCATATGGCTGACGACCGGGTCATGATCGACATAGTTGCGCGCGACATAGCGCTCCAGCCACTCGCCAGGCCAATCGCAGAGAAGCACATGCTGCTTTTGCTGGCCGGCCGGCGTGCCTGGCTGCGGGACGGTTCCCGCCATCAGTGCGGTGAGACCGAAATCCGATGTTATGCCCAGCAGCCTTTCGCAGACCGCCGCCGCCGTTGCGGCGTGCTGCAGTTGGTCTATGTATTCCAGCGTGCGATCGAACTGACCCATCGCAACATCAACCCCATGTTGCCTTGTGCATTGCGGCCAATGATGCGTGCCTGATTTACACTTCGCCACCGACCACGGATTGCAAATCGCATACTTATTTTGTGGCTCCCTCTCATCGAGGCGACCGAAGCTGATTTGCAAACCGGCTAAATCATATCCTGAAATCGGCGTGTTGAAATCAAAAACCATTGTGCCTGTACCATTTTCGTACCAAAACCGGTGCGAGCACGACTGTGGCGGAGTTTTATCTTGGCGTTCCGGTGGAGGTCCTTCGCCTTTGCGATGCTGATCGGGTTGCTGTCGTTCGCCGACGGTGCGCGCGCCGCGGCGCCTCAGGTTCCGGTGCTGTGGGATGCCAAGGAGCGGCTGCCCAAGCCAGACCTTTCGAAGCTGCCCCGGCTGAGATTCCTCACCACCACGGACTTCCCGCCTTTCAACTTCCTCGACGGTGCGGGAAAGCTGTCCGGCTTCCACATCGATCTGGCACGCGCCATCTGCGCCGAGCTTGGCATTGTCGAAAAATGCCAGATCCAGGCCCTGCCCTGGGCCGAGCTGGAAGGCGCACTGCGGAAAGGCGAAGGCGAGGCGATCATCGCCGGCATCGCCGCCACACCGGAATCGCGCGCGACCTACGCCTTCTCACGCTCCTATCTGCAGTTTCCGGCGCGCTTCATCATGCCGAAGGGCAAGGCGCTGACCGAGCCCGTCTTTGACAAATTGCACGGCAAGCGTGTCGGCGTGATATCAGGCTCGGCGCATGAGCGCATGCTGCGCGACTATTTCAACACGGTCCAGGTCGTCCCTTTCGACAGGCCGGAAGAACTGTATGCCGATCTCAAGGCCGGCAAGGTCGACGCCGCCTTCGGCGACGGCATGCGCCTGGCTTTCTGGCTGGGCGGCTCGGACGCGGCGGGCTGCTGCCGCTTTGCCGGCGGGCCCTATCTGGCGCCCGAATATCTGGGCACGGGCATGGCCATCGCCACCAAGGCTGACAATCCGGCGCTGGCCGCAGCGATCGACTACGCGCTGCAGGAAATTTCAATGAAAGGCACGTTCGCCGAATTTTATCTGCGCTATTTCCCCGTCAGTTTTTTCTAAAGCCAAGGACTTTCAGGTCAGGGTACGCAGCCGCGCCTTGGCCGCGCGGCCGATGGCAGCAACCGTCAGCGTGTCGAGATCGAGCTGACGCCGGATCAGCTGCAGCACCCGCACCTCTTCCATGCGCATTTCGAGGTCGACGGCGGCAACCTCGAAGGCGGCGGCATAGGCGGTGTCGCGCAGCCGCTCGGGCAAGACCTCGGCGACTTCAGCCAGCACGCCCTCCAGCCCATCCTTTTCGTGCAGGCGCTTCTGGCAGCCCTGGGCGACGCCGACCAGCCTGTCGTGGTTGAAGTCCTCGAACACCGGCCAGGAGCGGACGACCTCGCCGATCCGCGCCAGTTCAACATCGGTCATGTCGCGGTCGGAGGCCGAGGTGATGACCATCAGATAGATCAGGGCTTCATGAGGTGTCGGCAATTTTTTCTCCTTGAACCGGGCCTCGAAGTTAGGAACGCCCGTTCTGCACCGCAAGGAAAAAGCGCCGCACGCGTTGACGCTCCGGCGCTGCACGCCTAGAGACCGGTTGAAAAACCCTTGCTGCGGCCCGCCTTCGGGCCGGCAGATGATTTGGAAAACTGTGACATGGCGGGATCAAACATCATCGATCTCAACCCCGAGCTGCTGGCGGCCGCGACCGAAAGCAAGGCGTGGCCGTTCGAGGAAGCCAAAAAGATCATCGAGCGCTACAAAGGCGCCGACTTTCCGCAAACAGTCCTGTTCGAGACCGGCTACGGGCCGTCCGGCCTGCCGCATATCGGCACGTTCGGCGAGGTGGCGCGCACCTCGATGGTGCGCCATGCCTTCCGTGTCCTGACGCAGGACAAGGTCGCGACCAAGCTGCTGTGCTTTTCCGACGATATGGACGGCATGCGCAAGATACCCGACAGCGTGCCGGACCGCGCCGCACTCGAGCCGCATCTGCACAAGCCGCTATCGTCGGTCCCCAACCCCTTCGGCGGCGACTATGCGAGCTTCGCCGACCACAACAATGCGATGCTCTGCCGCTTCCTCGACACGTTCGGCTTCGACTACGAGTTCGCCAGCGCGACGCAATACTACAAGGCCGGCCGTTTCGACGCGATGCTCAAGCGCGCCGCCGAGCGCTATGAGCAGATCATGGCGGTGATGCTACCGACGCTCGGGCCCGAGCGGCAGGCGACCTACAGCCCGTTCCTGCCGATCTCGCCGAAGAGCGGCCGCGTGCTTTACGTGCCCATGAAGCATGTCGACGCCAAAGCCGGCACCATCACCTTCGACGACGAGGGCACCGAGACCACGCTTTCGATCACCGGCGGCCGCGTGAAGCTGCAGTGGAAGCCGGATTTCGGCATGCGCTGGGCAGCGCTTGGCGTCGATTTCGAAATGTTCGGCAAGGACCACCAGACCAATGCGGTGGTCTACGACCGTATCTGCAACATTCTGGGCGGACGGGCGCCGGAGCATTTCGTCTACGAACTGTTCCTCGACGAGAACGGCCAGAAGATCTCGAAGTCGAAGGGCAACGGGCTGACCATCGACGAGTGGCTGACCTATGCGCCGACCGAAAGCCTCGGGCTCTACATGTACCAACGGCCGCGGCAGGCCAAGAAGCTGTATTTCGACGTTATCCCGCGGGCCGTGGATGAATACTACACGTTCCTCGCCGCCTATCCCCGCCAGGACTGGAAGGAGCGGCTGGGCAACCCGGTCTGGCATATGCATGACGGCAACCCGCCAGCGATCGACATGCCGGTGCCGTTCTCTCTGCTGCTCAATCTGGTCAGCGCTTCCAACGCGCAGAACAAGGATGTGCTGTGGGGGTTCATTTCACGTCATACGCAAGGCGTGACGCCGGCGACGCATCCAGAGCTCGACCGGCTGGTCGGCCATGCGATCCGCTATTTCGACGATTTCGTGAAGCCGACGAAAACCTTCCGGCCCGCCGACGAGGTCGAGCGCGAAGCGCTGGCAGCCCTCGACGAAGCACTTGGCGCGCTGCCGGCGGACGCCAGCGGCGAAGCGATCCAGAACGCCTCGCTCAACGTCGCACGCAGGATCGAGCGCTATCAGGATCATTCCAAGCAGAGCCCGGAAGGCGGCCCCGGCGTATCGGGCGCCTTCTTCCAGATGATCTACCAGGTGCTGATCGGCCAGGAGCGCGGCCCGCGCTTCGGCTCGTTCGCAGCACTCTACGGCGTTGCCGAGACGCGTGCGCTCATTGAGCGGGCGCTGGCTGGTCAGCTGGCTTGAGCACGCCGTCGACCTCTTCCAGGATCGAACCCGGCGCCTGAGGTGCCGGGCCTGGCGCGGCCGGCATCGCCGGCATGCCCGACAGATCGGGCGCCGATCCGAAAATGCCCTTCTTGCCCATGCGCGCCTTGTCGCCGGCCTCGACATAGGGGCCGCCCTTGGCGGCGCGCGCCCAGCCATTTTCGACCAGCCACTGACCTACATCCTGCTTGCCGATCCGGCACTCGGCTGCGATCAGGTCGCGGCCGCCCTGCGGCGGCACCGTGCAGACCACCGCGCGGC
>NZ_RZPF01000052.1:0-14750 GCF_004022735.1 Mesorhizobium sp. M7A.F.Ca.AU.001.01.1.1 | reverse complement strand
CGATGTAGCGCTCTTCCGACTCGAACGCCAAGATAAGGGCATCGATCAAAGTCGCAACACTGCAGATCCAGACCCACCAGTTTCCTTCATCAGCGCGCGCAATTCGGCTGGAGGCTCAAGGCAGCAAGTTCGGAAGGCATGCAATAACCCCAGTCGGTTCTTGATTATAGAACCGCCAATCGTTTGCGGGTCCGCTCTTCTACCCTAAAAACGGCAGAAGCTTAATTATGGAACTAATATTTATCTCGTCTTATCAAAGACTTAGATTCTAATAGTATCCATTATGTTAAATCGCTTCAATGAGGTGTTTCCGACCGCGATCGCCGAAGCCAAGGGATGGCAAAGAGGTAAAGCGCCTGGACCGCTTCGCGCGTGATGTGCCACGGGTCCAGTGACGTGAGGAAACCTTCGAGATTTTGCCCGAGTGCAACGTCCAGGCGTTAAGACACAGAATAGGGCTGTTCAATCAGATGCGGGGCCAGAGCAGGTACGGGCACGTAGGCTGGAGGCGGGGTGCCGAGATTTGCTTCATTAAGACGCCAGTCCTTCCGCAAAGGAATGTTGGTGAGGCCCACAGGGAAGACCGTAACTTTGTCGTTTTGAATGCGCAGCCTCAGGAAATGCCGGTGGGTGTCACGCCGCATCGAACTGAACGCGTCGTTGTGGTTCATATTCAGCCAGCGTGATGTGCCGTAGAGGTAGACCCCGAACAGAGTGCCGGCAATCACACCGCCAACCACGATCATCTCGGCCCCGTAAAGGCAAAATGACAAGCGGGGCCATGCCCCTAGGTCAACAAAGCGAGCGTTGAACCGTGATACGATGTCAGTGGTCGCAGCTGCGCCCAGGCAATGCAAAAGAGCATTTGCAGCCGACACCAGCATGGTCTTGGCGCCACCACCTTCTTGCTTACTTGTATATCCCCAGAAACCCGCAAAAAACAAAACCGGTGCAATGTAATAGATGTCGACAGGCAGGAGCCGCCCCGCCAAAGCCACCAGCCAATAGAGTCCGCCCAGCACCATAGCGAACGGAGGATTATAAGCCGCGAAAGCGAAGTTCCCGGCCAACATGGACAGGCTTTCGGTTTTCGACGGGTACACCGCTTCCCCACCCTGTCCATCGGTCGCCAAGGTCAGTTTCTTAATGTGGCCATTCAGCCAGCTGTAGCCGTCGTCTGGGCGATTGAGATCGACTGACGCTTCCACCTGATGGGTGGGATGAAGGAAGGCTCCTCCCCCACCGGATGTGACGAACTGGGTATTGCCATCATCCGCAACATATCTGCTGTAATGATGAGTATCGCCAGACAAGACGAGTGACACAGTCAGCCCTCGCCGCTGGTTCAAGGCGATCCATCCGATATAGCTCATGACACTCAGGGCTTTGTTTCCGGCCTGCCCTGTGTAAAGCCAGCCGGGTTCCGGACCGCAGAGAATGATCTTCGCATTGTCCGGCATGGCCTTGGCGATTTCGAGAAAATACTCTTTCTGGGGTTGGTCGACATCGTCGTCCAATTGGGCATCGATCGCCCATATCCACCAATTGTCTGTCAGCTGGACGGCAAAGTAGCTGCGTCGCTGATGCGAGCGCCATCCTCCAAGATGCAAATGGTCCTTCCGGCAGAAAAGCGAAAGGAAGACGACCAGGCCGTCGTACCAGTCATGATTACCCGGCAACGCGTAAACGGGAGGACCTTTTACAAGGCGCAGGTTGGGATCCGGGAATGCCCATTCGTAAGGATCGCGCAACTGCTTTCGATATGTTTCCGAGGTCGCGCGCGGGTAGACTTCGTCTCCTCCCATGAAAAGCATCTGTCCGCGTTTCAAGTCATGGCCATCGATTGAAAGCTTCTCCTGCGCGAGAAGCGATGCAATCGCATAGGTAGCGTCGAACCCGTCCCCCAGATCAGCTACAAAATCGATCCAGATGGCGCCCTCACCGTCCGGCTCCAAGGTCCACAGCTGCTCGTTGTCCTTACCAGGCAGGAACTGCTGGGCGCGGGCGACCAGCTCTTCAGGAGGAACTGTATCAAGCGCCGCGACGATAAGCCGTCGATCCGCATATTGCCCGAAGAGGTCTGAAAGAATGACCCGCCACATCAGGCGCAGAAGCAGCACTGGACTAAACCAGCCGGTCATGGTGGGGTACTTGGAAAGGCCTTTGAGATCGGGCGGGGCCGTCGGCATATTCCAACTCCAAATAGAGCGGCAGAGACTCGGATACATCCCTACGCCGACTCGCGACAGAGTCTAGTACCGATAGAAATAATAAACAGGATTCGTTACTCACCTACTTTGTCCTAGCGCGGCTCTGCTAATGCTAGCAGAGATATTCAGGCATCGCATGCAATACGACTTAAATTGCGTGACAGTTTGATCCCGGCTGAAACACGAGGAAGTCAAATACACCTAAACTGACCCGAACTAGACCGGAGGTCTCCCTCACGAAAGATCAAACGGTCAGGACATGACCGGAATGCGGAATTTGAGTTTGAAAACGCGCTGACCGCGGCGACGATCTAGGAGGCGACATCCCGTGCTAAAGACAACCATCTTGCCGTCATTACCGATATCAGCTGAAAGCTTCTGTTCTACGTCGGTCGCGACTAAAGGAAGCCGGCAAATAGGTGAGTGATGGACCTTTCGGCGTACTTCGATGACTCCGGCAGCGATATCGGTGAACGCGATCTCGTATTCGCGGGACTGGTTAATCGCGACGACGCTTGGGAGCAATTCAGCGTAGCGTGGAGTCTGGCGCTGGCAAAGTATCCGACGATTGGGTACCTCAAGATGGCGGAGGCGAACAGTCTACGCGGTCAGTTCGCGGGTTGGACCCGAGAAGCTCGCGACCAAAAACTGGAGGGGTTGGCAGAGGTCATCGATCGCATTCGGCCCCCTTGGACTTTTGATATTTCAGTCAGTCGGGCAGACTACGAAAGTCACGTGTCCCCGGCGTCGCCTCGGGGCCTTTCCACGGCCTATTTCAGCCTTACCTTTGGAGCGGTTTCGGTCGTCGCACGTCATTTGGCTGGCATGGGCACCATCACACCGGTCAGGTTCATCTTTGATGAGCAGAGCGGGGTAAACACGGACGTCGCCCTGTTTTTCGATTATATGGTGGAAAATTTAGACTCGGTATCTCGTGGCCTGATCAAAATGCCTATCGGCTACGGCGACGATATGCGGGACTTACCGCTGCAAGCGGCAGACATGTTGGCGTGGCACATTCGCCGCCAACGTGAGGGCAACGGAGACCCTACGGTAAATCGCCGAGCTAAGTACCTCCGCTCGGAGAGCCATATCGAGGCCCGGTTACCACTGGACATGCTTGTTCGTTGGGGCACTGCCTTCTCTCGGGTATTGCCGATCTTGCAGACACTCAAGACGAAGGGGGATTGGCGGCGTCTTCGAGCGGTCGCAGATCAGGCAAAGCGCGAAGGCTTTAGGCCGCCTCATGGTGACGACGCTGTGGATGCACTTGCCAAAATTCGAACGGCTTGGGATGAGTTCCAAGGCAAGAGTTAGGGGTATTGGACCTAACCAAGGGATGTCTGGACAGCCGACTGACCGCTTACTGCCCCGACCCTGCCATGCGACAGCTCCGATATGAATGGCCGCGCACAGCAGCCGTATGAAGGTTCAAGGGCAGAAGTTCGCTCCGAGCCAGTACGCGACGTCGCTAGTGTACGCTAAACGACCGATTTCCGTACATCGCCGTAAAGTGCCGCCCGGATGGCGATCCGAGAATGGTTTATGTGCGGAAATCATGCGCGGAATTCTATTGTGCGGATAACGCCCACCAGCCAAATCGAACAGACCTTCATATGACCGTTAATTCCACCCCGTCGGATTCCTTTCGTGGGCCTTCTGGGGCGACGCCGACAACGTTGGTTCCAAGATGCGATGTCTCGTCAAATTTTTCCTAAAGCCGAATCCGATATTCGAGTTTCGACCGTAAACGCACGTAGTTCGGCCTAGGACACGACCAAAAAAGTTCGAAAAAAGAAAGGAAGCAGGACTTTCGTGTGAGATTTTTCCACGACGAATGTCGTAACTAATTGATTACATTTAGGTATCTTCCCCATCCATCCTTGCCACGAACAATGGCTTCAACTTGCTGTCAAGCAGCATGCCGACGATAGCACTCGACCCCCCGCAGCCGCGGTCTGCTATCCTATTTTCACGCCGTTACCGCCGTTTGCCGCATTGGCCGGACAGATCCATTCCAGGCATTGCAAGGAAAGGGTAGCGTGATTGCTTCTTAGGTGAATGCTCCACTGTCGCGGAACTCAGCCCGCGAGGCGATGTGCAGCGAGAAAAGCAATGAAACGCGCACTTGGCGGGCTCCTGCTGTTCGGCATTAATCGAGAACAGGCAGCGGTAGCTATCGGCGTCAGTCCAACGACGTTCGACCAGATGGTCGCGGATGGCCGTATGCCACAACCGCGGATGCCCAGCAAAGAGCGCTATGTCTGGGATGTGGAGGAACTGGCAGAGGCATTCGGGCGGCTACCACACCGCAACAGCAAACTTGACGGCGTGTCCTCCAGCGATAATCCTTGGGATCGCAGATGATGGACGTGGCGAGCACCATGGTGAAATTCAATCTGAAAGGCGTTGTCGAAGACAGGGATCGGCACGGCAATATCCGGCTGTACTTCCGCGCACCGGGTAGAAAAAAGATCCGTCTGCGAGAAAAGCCGGGTTCAGCCGAGTTCCACGAAGAAGTGCGCTGCGCGCGAGATGGCGTTCCCTATGCTTCGGCTCAGAATGTGGTCAGGCCTGTAGCCAGGCCAGTGGCCCCTCGCGGCAGCCTGATGTGGCTTTGCCAGGAGTATTTCCGGCGCGGTGGGGCAGAGGTCGGCGAAGGCACGATGCTTCGACGACGAACAATACTCGAGGGCGTTTGCAACCTGCCTCACCCGCTGAGCGGGCCAGTCAATCCGGACTTCTCGACGAAGGGTTCATTACCATTCGCGGCCATGAAGCGGGCTCACGTCAAGGAGCTCCGTGATACCCGGTCAGACGCTCCGGGGGCAGCCAACAATATTACAAAAGCCATTAGCGCAATGTTCGCTTGGGCCAAGGATGCCGAGATGGTCGAGGTCAATCCGGCAAACGGAATAAAGCGCCTGACTTCGGGCAATGGCGAAGGTTTCCACACCTGGGAAGTGTCGGAGATCGTCCAGTATGAGAAACGGCATGCGCGCGGCACTATGGCTCGTATGGCGCTGGCGATTTTCATGTTCACAGGTTTGCGACTGTCCGATGCAGCAATCTTCGGCAGACAACACATTACCCAGGTTCGCAACAAGGATACCGGGACCTGGGAGAAGTGGATCAGGATCAAGCCTGGCAAGACCGACAAGAGCAAGGTGCGCAAGGAAGCGATTGTCGTCGAACTGCCTCTGCTCCCAGAACTCGAGGATGAGCTTTCCTTCGCCCCGGCCGGCAACCTGACATTCCTCGTCACCGAGTATGGTCGGCCTTTCTCGGAAAACGGCCTTGGCAACAAGATGCGCCAATGGTGCGACGAAGCGGGACTCCCGGGCTGCAGCGCCCACGGGGTCCGCAAGGCAGGCGCCACCGTTGCGGCAGAAAACGGAGCCACACATGAACAGCTGAAGGCGATTTACGGCTGGACGACGTATCAGCAGCCCGATCATTACATCCGCAAGGCACGCCGCCGGATAGTGGCGCAGTCTGCCCGGACGCTTCTGATATTCGATCGAAACGAGAACGAAAATGTCCCACTTTTGGAGGGGGTGGAAGAGGGTGGGACAAAAAAGTACAAAAAACCCAATTAAATCAACGGCATCAAAAGCCAATGGTGGGCCCGGAGGGCCTTCCACCAGGGAAGGCTTCGGTTCGGGCCCGCCATGCTCTCCTCGAACGTAGCGGCTATGACGCCAAGGATGGCATTTGAAGGACCCCCTTAGGGTGATTGTGTCCAATGGCGCGCGATCGCTTGGATCAAAAACGCGGGAACGCGACCTTATCTTCTTTGATCTCGCCTGATGACATGCCCGTACGGATCCGCCCGGCGAGCGTATGGGTTGCGGCCAGCGTACCGTCGGGGACATCATCATAAAACTGACGTCCGCGCCATTCGGGAGGCGCCCCAGCTGCAACGTAGTCTCGACAGTTTTTCCTTCGCCTGCGGCCTAGTACGGCCATGAGGGTGACCCGACAAGATCGTCGTCATGGACAATGGATCCACAAGGCCTTCTGTGGTCGAGACAGCAGAAGGGGTCAGCTTGCCTGTCGCCTTTCGTCGCACGGTAGCCCCGAAACGCGACGTAGGCGGGTAGTTCAAAGCTTATCCGGTGCCGGCCTGATCGATCCGAATGGTACCAGCGAGATTGTGTCCTATATGACAAGTGAAGACAGTCTCCTCGAGACGGGAGCTGTTGGGTCCTTCCGTCAGAGCCAGATTTCATGACGGCACCTGCGACCGCCGAATAAACCCAGGGCATTCAGATGCGGCTTCTCGCCCTCAACAACAGCTATGCGCAATTGCCCGAGCGCTTCTTCGCGCACACGGATCCGAAGCCGGTGTCCGAACCCCGGCTGATCCGATTCAACCGGCCACTTGCGGAGGAACTCGGGCTCGATGCCGACCAGCTTACCAGCCCGGATGGATTGGATATGCTCTCTGGCCATAGATTTCCGGAAGGCTTGCAGGCAATCGCCCTGGCCTATGCAGGTCACCAGTTCGGAAACTTCGTGCCTCAGCTCGGCGACGGGCGCGCTCTGCTGCTTGGCGAGGTGGTGGACGTTAACGACATTCGCCGTGACATCCAGTTGAAGGGATCGGGACCGACGCGGTTCTCGCGCAATGGCGACGGCCGCGCAGCCGTCGGCCCGGTTCTGCGCGAGTATGTCGTCAGCGAAGCAATGGCCGCTGGGCATTCCGACGACTCGAGCCTTGGCGGCTGTGCTCACCGGGGACCCGGTATATCGCGAGGTCCGGCTGCCCGGCGCTGTCCTTACAAGAGTGGCGGCCAGCCATATCCGGATAGGCACCTTCCAATATTTCGCTGCGCGCCACGATACCGGAGGCCTCAAGATCCTCGCCGACTATGCCATTGAACGCCATTTCCCGCAGCTGGTCGGGCAAGCGCGGCCGTACCGCGCTTTGCTTGAGGCCGTTGTCGCTGCACAGGCCGATCTGGTGGCGCGCTGGATGCTGGTCGGCTTCATCCATGGCGTCATGAACACCGACAACATGACGATCTCGGGCGAGACGATCGACTATGGCCCATGCGCCTTCATGGACGCCTATGACCCGAGCGCGGTGTTCAGTTCGATCGACCGTGTCGGCCGCTATGCCTATGCCAACCAGCCTCATGTGGCGACATGGAATCTTGCACGCTTTGCCGAGACTCTGCTGCCGCTCATGAGCACGGACGAGAGTGAAGCCGTCTCTGAAGCCGAAGAGGTGCTTGGGTCTTTCCAGTCCTCATATGAGACTGTGTTGCAGCGCGGCTTCCGCAGAAAACTCGGATTGCTGACCGAGGCGGAAGGCGACTTGCAGCTCGCGGCTGATTTTCTGGATGTATTAGCTCGCGGCGAAGCCGACTTTACGCTCGCCTTCCGGCGTCTGGGCGACGACCTCGCCGCCCCGGACGATCAGGGCGGGGCGCGGCAGTTGTTTGAGGATCCAGGCGCATTCGATGTTTGGTCGGCGCGCTGGCGCGAGCGCATCGCAAGCGATGCTGCCGACACGGCCGCGCGCCGGGCGGTCATGCATGCCGTCAATCCCAAATTCATCCCTCGCAACCATCGCATCGAGGCTATCCAGGCGGCGCTGGGCGGGGACTTCACACCTTTCGAGGAGATTTTGAGGGTCATCAGCCGGCCCTTCGATGAGCAGCCGGACATGGAACGCTATGCTGACCCGCCACGCCCGGATGAACGCGTCCTACAGACATTCTGCGGCACATGAGACATTGAATGATGGCCGGTTAACATGTGCAAATGCGGAAGACCCTTCGCAAGCTACCGTCGTGAGTAGTCGGAAGCGTCTGATCTATGACGATTATGGACTCACGGAAGCTTGTCGATCACCCGTGCCGATGCTTCCACCGTTGCAGCTAGGACTACCTGAGCGTCGGGCGGCGGGTGCTGGGAGACAGATCTTGAGCGTCAAGGCTCCGCAATAAATTGGTCGCGTTCAATTTCACTGCAATCAGAGAACACCCTCCGGAACCAGTTGCCCCGCATCGAGTTGCTATTCCGCCTCGCTTTTGAGCGCGAACGGGAGAACACAGGATGGCACCCACTAAGAAGGCATCACCGAAGGGCCTGAACGAACTTTTCCACGACACGTTGAAGGACATCTATTTCGCCGAAAAGAAGATCGTTGCGACGCTGCCGAAAATGGCAAAGGCCGCTCAAAGCCCAGATTTGAAGGCGGCGTTCGAAAAGCACCGCGAGGAAACGAAAGAACACGTTGCCCGGCTCGAACAGGTTTTCGAAGTGATCGGCAAGAAGCCGCAGGGAAAGACGTGTGCGGCTATTGTGGGCATCACCGATGAAGGTGCCGAGATCATGGAGGAATATAAGGGCACACCTGCCCTGGACGCTGGCCTGCTGGCTGCGGCCCAGGCTGTGGAGCACTACGAAATCTCACGCTATGGCACACTGAAGACCTGGGCCTCCGAACTGGGGCTGGATGAAGCTGTTTCGCTCCTCAATTTAACCCTTGGAGAGGAAAAGGCGACCGACGAGGCGCTGACACAACTCGCTGAACCGGCTGTCAACATGGCTGCCGAAAACGTGTAGTAGCCCCACCAGGCGAAGACTGGCCCATCGCTACGCGAATCTCACGGGAGGTATCAATGGGATATCTAGGTACGCTCGTTTCAAGACTACTCGGCAAGAAGCCCGGCCCCGCTGGCAACGGCGATATGCGCAAGTCGACTGGCGCGGGTCCTGCAATAGCAGCGCATTCGAAAGACGCGAAGACAACGGCGCCGACCGGCCAGAACCGATCGGCGGCAGCAAAAGAAAAATGACCGACGCCGTAGGAGCGTAGTCACTGGACAGCCAACAATGCGCCCATTTCCGGTCAACCCTTTGAAGCAGGCGGTTCGGTCCTGTCCAGACTGACCCCGTCAGGTCGACTCGCAAGGCTTGCAACCAGTAAAATAACAGTGTCATCAGTACAAACATCGACAAACGGTCTAAATGGTTGATGGAACGTATGTTATATTTCCTTCCTCTCTAATTCGACCGATGCGCAATATTATGCCCTACAGAAGACCCACTGAATGAATTACGCAGGTCCAAAGGATCGTAATTAAACCTCTAATAGGCCATTCCAGATTTCGAATGCAGTTCAGCTCGGGAAGGAGGGCGGCAAAACCCAATCCCGGAGGCGCCTGGACCTTTAGACCAATGCTATCGGTAGGTAGCGGATGATGATCTCGTCCTGCCGGAAACGGCGCTCCAACTCCGCTCGGCGCCTTCGCCAATCGGGCAGATCGACTTCTTCCGTCATCACCTCGAAGATGACAATCTCGTCCATGTCGGACTCTTTTCCCTCCCTCCATACCCCTTCCGCGGGCGTCCGAAAATACGCGGTGACACCTTTGAACGTATTGGCGAGTTCGTCCTTCACACGATCGAAGTCTTCCTTGGCGAAGGGCTCACCCGCGTTGTCGGAACGAGGAAGCAGGATCTGGACAAGGTGCATGCGGCCGCCTCCAAGCTCTTCCAACGGCGGCGACCGGCATCATGTTCCATCGGCTGACGCTGCGGGCAAAGGCGCAAATGTGAACCAGGCTGACAGGAAGTTCCTGCATTCCGTGACTCCAGATGGGAATCCTGGCCTTGCGTGAAAGTGCTGCCACCCGCAGCCAGCCCGTGACACCGCCGCAGTTGGAGGCGTCTGGTTGGATGTAGGCGAGCCTCGACCAAGCAAAGGCGTGCCCGAGTCCTCAAGACATGCAGGTTTTCTCCCATTGCCAGAGGCCTACAGGCCTGCAGGTGCCTTGGCGATGCTGGCGCAGCGTTCATAGGTGCCGGCACAATGGTAACACGATCTCGGCCGCGGATATTGCGCCAGCGACACGGACAGACGGCAACCTTGCATCGGCGCACGCGGCTGCGCAATTTTTTGCAAAAGCAGGAACATAGCTGCATCGCCCAAGTTAAATAGCGACGGCATTGGACAACGGACTCATTTTCGCATTTTCCAGGCTGCCAGAATGCTCCGGGGTTCTTTGATGCTCGAACGAATGGGCAGGACAATGTATCGCTGTCGGCGTTTGCTATCAGCCTTTGCTCTGGTGTTGTTGACGAGTGGCCTGTTCCCACAGGGCCCAGCCATGGCACAGGCGCCCTGCCCGGCCGACCACGATAAGCTGCTCGCCGCACTCAAGGCCAATGTGAAAGCAAGCGGCGGACCTGCCAACGGAGGCTTTGAGACCAACGAATGGGCCGCTGTCGTTGCTCGCGACGGCGCGGTGTGCGCGATCGCTTTCAGCGGTCCCACCGCCGATTCGCAATGGCCAGGCAGTCGCCTCGTCGCGGCGGAGAAGGCCAATACAGCCAATGGGCTCAGCCTGGCGCAAATGGCCCTATCGACGGCCAATCTCTACGCGGGGACGCAGCCGGGCGGGCCGCTTTTCGGCTTGCAGGAGACCAACCCGGTCAACCAGGCCGCAGCCTATGCGGGCGATCCCAAAACGTTTGGAAGTGCCAGCGATCCTCTCGTCGGCAAGCCAATCGGAGGCGTCGTCGTGTTTGGCGGCGGGCTTGCCCTCTATGACGGCAAGAGCATCGTCGGAGGCCTCGGGGTCTCAGGAGATTCCTCATGCGCCGATCACAATGTCGCCTGGCGTGTTCGCGCGGCGCTTGGCCTCGACAAGGTTCCCGCCGGGGTCAATCCCAATCGCAAGGACGCCATCGTCTACGATGTCGATCCCGGCGGCAAAAGCGCCTCGGGCTGGGGCCATCCGCTTTGTGCCGGCACCGAGGCTGACATCGCGGCGGAGCTCGGCGCCGGCGTGGGAGGCTCGATCCACAAATGAAAGGCATGCTGCACCCGGCACCAGCGCGCGTTGACGCAGGACACGGCGCCCGCGCATTGGCGACCGAGAATTCCTTTCGCACGGGCATACTCTCGGTGATGCTGCTGGCATGCGGCCTGTTTCTGAGCGGTGCCTCGGAGCCCGCATCGGCGGCGGCTATCGCGCCGCCCGCCGCCGCGGCGCCACCCGATGACGGGCAATGGACAATGCCGGCCAAGAACTACGCGTCGACCCGCTTCAGCGAACTCAGCGAGATCAACGAAGGCAACGTCAAGAACCTGCAGGTCGCCTTCACCTTCTCGACCGGCGTAAACAAGGGCCAGGAAGCAGCGCCGCTGGTCGTCGGCAACAACATGTACATCGTCACGCCCTTTCCCAACATCGTCTACGCGCTCGACCTTTCCAGGCCGGGCGCGCCGATGAAGTGGAAGTACGAGCCCAACCCCGAGCCGGCGGCACAAGGAGTGGCCTGCTGCGATGTCGTCAACCGCGGAGCGGCCTTCGCCGACGGACGCATCTTCTTCAACACGCTGGACGGCCACACGATCGCGCTCGATGCCAATACGGGCAAGCCGATCTGGAACACTCATATCGGCAACATCAACATCGGCGAGACCATCACCATGGCGCCGCTGGTGGTGAAGGGCAAAGTTCTGGTCGGCAATTCCGGCGGCGAAATGGGCGTCCGCGGCTGGGTCAAGGCGCTGGATGCCGGAGACGGGCATGTTGTCTGGACGGCTTATGGCACTGGACCCGACAAGGATGTGCTGATCGGCCCGGACTTCAAGCCCCACTACGACATGGACAGGGGCACAGACCTTGGCGTGACGACATGGCCACCGGAAGCCTGGAAGATCGGCGGCGGCAATATGTGGGGCTGGATCTCCTACGATCCGGAGTTGAACCTGATCTTCCACGGCACGGGCAATCCAGGACCGTGGAATCCGGATTTGCGGCCAGGCGACAACAAATGGACGTCCGGTATTTTCGCGCGTGACGCCGATACCGGAGCGGCGAAGTGGTTCTATCAGTGGAGCCCGCATGACCTCCATGACTATGACGGCATCAACGAGCAGATCCTTCTGGACATGACCTGGCAAGGCAAGCCGCGCAAGGTCCTTGTCCGACCGGAACGCAACGGCTACCTCTATATCCTCGATCGGACCACTGGAGAGGTGCTATCGGCCACAGCCTATGGCCCGGTCAATTCCAGCAAAGGCGTCGATCTGAAGACCGGCCGCCTGATTGCAAACCCTGACAAGAGAACCGGCACCGGCAAGGTGGTCCGAGACATTTGTCCGACGGCATCCGGCCTCAAGGACTGGCAGCCATCGGCGTTTTCGCCGAGGACCGGCCTGCTCTATATCCCCCACAACAATCTCTGCATGGATGAAGAAGGCGTCGAGGTAAACTACATCGCAGGCACGCCCTATGTCGGCATGAACGTACGCATGATCCCCGGGCCGGGCGGCAATCGTGGTGCTTTTACCGCCTGGGATGTTTCCGCCGCCAAGCCGGCCTGGGTCCTGAAGGAGAACTTTCCGGTATGGAGCGGCACCGTCGTCACTGCCGGCGATGTCGTCTTTTACGGGACCATGGAAGGCTGGTTCAAGGCGGTCAGCGCCAGGACTGGCGATCTGCTTTGGCAGTTCAAGACGTCGTCCGGCATCATCGGCCAGCCAATAACCTATCGCGGCCCCGATGGGCACCAGTATGTCGCAATTCTGGCAGGCGTCGGTGGCTGGGCCGGCGCCATCGTTTCGGGCGACTTAGACCCACGCGATGCCACCGCGTCACTGGGCTTCGTCAACGCGATGAAGGATCTGAAGAACGCTACCACGGCGGGAGGCACGCTTTATGTGTTCCGGCTGCCTTGATGGATTGAACTTGACCGTACGTCCGGCGCGAAAGGCGTTCCAACGGGTGGCGATCGGCATGGCCGGGCTCGCCTTGTTGCTCTTTCCGGCTGTTGCCAACGCACGTGAATTGAGAGTGTGCGCCGACCCGAACAACATGCCGTTTTCCAACGCGGCCGGTCAAGGGTTCGAGAACAGGATCGCGGAAATTGTCGCCACTGATCTTGGCGCCAAGCTGACGTATACCTGGTGGGCGCAGCGCCGTGGCTTCATCCGCAACACGCTGAAGGCAGGCCTTTGCGATCTCGTGCCCGGCACGCCTGCCAATCTCGAAATGCTGCGCACCACCACGCCCTACTACCGTTCGTCCTATGTCTTCGTGACCCGCCAGGACGGCCCGGACGTGACGTCCTTCAACGACCCGCGGTTGCAAGAATTGCGCATCGGTGTTCAGCTCATCGGCGACGATGGCGCCAACTCGCCGCCTGTCCAGGCGCTTGGCCGCCGCGGCATTGTCGGGCACCTCATCGGCTACCCCGTCTATGGCGACTACTCTGCTCCCAACCCGCCGGCGCGCATCGTCGAAGCTGTCGCGAACGGCGAGATCGACCTTGCCGTGGTCTGGGGTCCGCTCGCCGGCTATTTCGCGCAGAGGCAAAAGGTGCCGCTCCGGATCACGCCGGTCACGCCTCGCATCGATGGACCGCAACTGCCGCTGATGTACGACATCTCAATGGGTGTTCGACGCGAGGACGATGCGCTGCGTGGCGATGTGAATAGCGCGCTTGCCCGACACAAGGCCGAGATCGACGCGGTTCTGGCGCGATACGGCGTACCGCGTCTGGACATGGCCGGGAGACCGGCCCGATGAGGCGCGCTCTGGCGATGTTGCTGCCCTTGACACTGGCCCTGGTCGCCTGCCAGCGCGAGGAGCGCGACACGCGACCGCAATCGGCGCTCGGCTCAGGTGAGCAGCCGACGCCTGTGACCACGTTGGAGCCGGGCGGACAGCGACCCTCCCCCACCGACAACAAGGCGGCGAGCTTCGAGGCCAACGCCTTCCACATGAGCGAGGGCAAACGCCTGTTCGGCTGGTTCAACTGCTCGGGCTGCCATGCCAATGGCGGTGGCGGCATGGGTCCGGCGCTCATGGACGAGAAGTGGATCTATGGCAGCTCGATGGAAAGCATCCACGCCACGATCCGCGACGGCAGGCCCAACGGGATGCCAAGCTTCGGCCAGAAGATACCCGACGACCAGATATGGGAGCTGGCGGCCTTCGTGCGCGCACTGGGCGGCAACGCGCCGTCTTCCGCCGCGCCGCAACGCAATGACGACATGATGGTGCATCCCTCGGAAAACCGCCTGCCGGATGCCGCGACACTGGGCAAATCACCGTGAAGCGCCCGGCCTCGATGGCCTTCGCCTTCTGTGTCCTGTTTCTGCAGGGATGCGCAGGCTGGCAGTCGGCGCTTGACCCGAAGGGCCCCGCAGCCGGCGAGCTGGCCTGGCTCATCTGGTTCTTTACCGCGCTTTGCGCGGTTGTTTGGGCGCTGGTGATGATCGCTCTCGCAGCACCGCTGGTCATGCGATCGCGTTCCGGCGATGAACCCCTCCTACTCGACGAAGCGGCCGAACGCGGCAAGATGCGCGTGGTCGTGTCCGCCGTCGGAGTGACCACCATCATCTTGATCGGACTGACGCTGCTAAGCTTTTTCGCCAACAGGACGCTGGCTGCGATCGGCTCGGAGGCTGCGCTGACAATCAGGGTGACCGGGCACCAGTGGTGGTGGGAGGTGCGCTACGAGGATGCTACGCCGAGCCGCATCCTGACGACGGCAAACGAGATTCAT
>NZ_RZPF01000530.1:0-4757 GCF_004022735.1 Mesorhizobium sp. M7A.F.Ca.AU.001.01.1.1 | reverse complement strand
ATCGAGGGCCTGCCCTTCGTCGGCCGCTCGGGCCGGCTGCTCGACCGCATGCTGGCCGCGATCGGGCTCGACCGCACTTCAGCCTATATCGCCAATGTCATTCCCTGGCGGCCGCCGGGCAATCGCACGCCGACGCCGCACGAAACCGAGATCTGCCGGCCGTTCATCGAACGGCAGATCGAGCTGGTCAATCCCAAGGTGCTGATCAACCTTGGCGGCCCGTCGGCCAAGACCTTGCTCAACACCTCGGAAGGCATATTGCGGCTGCGCGGCAATTGGCGCGTTCACACGACGGCATCCGGCATCGCCATCCCGGCCATGCCGACGCTGCATCCGGCCTATCTCCTGCGAACCCCGTCGCACAAGAAGCTGGCGTGGCGGGATTTCCTCGAAGTGAAGGCAAAGCTGCGAGCGCTCACCTAGCGATAACCGCGCAGGTAATTGAAATGCCGTCCTCACCAGCCTAACCATTCACTCATGACAACAGCCCAAACCTCCGCCGGCAGCCTTATTCGCGAATGGCGCACGCGCCGGCGCATGTCGCAGCTCGACCTCGCCATGGAGGCCGAAATCTCGCAGCGGCATCTGAGCTTCGTCGAAAGCGGCCGCGCCGCGCCCTCGCGCGACATGGTGCTGCATCTGGCCGAGCAATTGTCGATCCCGCTGAGGCAACGCAACCAGTTGCTGCTCGCCGCCGGCTTTGCCCCCAGTTTCGGCGAACGCTCGCTGACCGACACGACAATGGCGCCGGCGATGGCGGCGGTCGAAATCGTGCTCAAAGGCCACGAGCCGTTCCCGGCACTCGCTGTCGACCGCCACTGGAACCTGGTTTCGGCCAACGCCGCCATCGCTCCCTTCCTTGCCGATGTCAGCGAGGCTTCGCTGCTGACGCCGCCGGTCAACGTGCTTCGCCTCAGCCTGCATCCCGGCGGCATCGCGCCACGCATCGTCAACCTCCAGGAATGGCGCACGCATCTGCTCGAGCGCCTGAAACACCAGAATGACGCGAGCGGCGACGCGGTGCTGATCGAACTCGAGCGTGAGCTGAGGACTTATCCGTCAGGCTTGAGAGGCAGCCGGCCGTCGCCGGTCGAGGCGAACGCCATCGTGCATCCGCTCAGGCTGGCGCATGGCGATCAGGTGCTGTCGTTCATCAGCACCATCACCGTGTTCGGCACGCCGCTCGACGTGACGCTTTCGGAACTGGCGATCGAATCGTTTTTCCCCGCCGATGAACAGACGAGGACGGTGCTGGTTCGGTTGGCGAAGGAACGGGCCGAACGTTCGTAATCACCCTTCAGGCAAAGATGCCTTGCGCGTGCGGGTGCGCTCCAGGCCGAGCTGGCGTTCGCGCCAGATGATGAAGATGCCGGCGGCGACGACGATCAGGCCGCCGACAAGCATATGGAGCGTGGCGACGTCGCCGAAGACGAGATAGCCGACGACGAGGCCTAGGATCATCGAGGTGTATTCGAACGGCGCCACGACCGAGGCTTCGGCATGGCGATAGGCCGCCGTCATCAGGATCTGGCCAAGGCCGCCGCAGAAGCCGGCGGCAACAAGAAGGGCCGCCTGGAGCGGCGTCAGCGCCTGCCAGCCGAATGGCAGCGAGAGCAGCGACATGACGCTCGCCGTCACCGAAAACCACAGCACGATGGTCGCCGTACGCTCGCTTTGCACGAGATTGCGCACCAAGAGCATGGCGACGGCCGAGATCGCCGCCGCGACAAGAGCGGCCATGACGCCAAGCACTTCCTGGTCGTCGAGCGCCTGGTCGGAACTCAGCAGCGTCAGTTCCGGCCAGGAGATGATCAGCACGCCGACCAGGCCGACCGCGACCGCACTCCAGCGATACACGCGGATAGCCTCGCCGAGGAAGATGGAGCTGAACACCACCACCAGCAGCGGCTGCGCGTAGTTCAGCGTGATCGCTTCCGGCAGCGGCAGCCGGGTCAACGCGAAAAAGCCGAGCCCCATGGCGCAGACGCCGACCAGGCCGCGGGCGATGTGGTTGAACGGACGCTTGGTGGTGAAGGCAGTGCCGAGCTCTTTCCTGAAGGCCAGGAAGGCGATGATCGGGAAGATGGCGAAGAAAGAGCGGAAGAAGACAATCTGGCCGGCCGGAACCGTGCCTGCGGCTTTGATGCAGGTCTGCATGCCGACGAAGACCGCCACCGACACGATCTTGAGCATGATGCCGGTAAGCGTGTCGTGCCCGCCGGCATCATCGCTGGCTGTGGCCGAGGGGCTGCCGGGGCCCGCTGTCACGCTCCCGACGCTTCTCGGATCGTCGCCCAGATACGCGCCGGCGTTGCCGGCATGTCGATGTGCTTGACGCCATAAGCGCGCCAGAGCGCGTCGGTCACCGCATTGAGTGCCGCCGGGGTCGAACCGATGGTGCCGGCCTCGCCCGCGCCCTTGATGCCGAGTGCATTGGTCGTCGACGGCACGTTGCGGGTCTCGAAATGGAAGAACGGGAAATTGTCGGCGCGCGGCATGGCGTAATCCATGAAGCTCGCCGTCAAAAGCTGTCCGTCCTCGCCGTAGATAGTGTCCTCGGTCAGTGCCTGGCCGATGCCTTGCACGACGCCGCCATGCACCTGGCCGGCGAGCAGGATCGGGTTCACGGTCACGCCGAAATCGTCGACGATGGTGTAGCGGACAATCTCGGTCGCGCCGGTGTCGGGATCGATCTCGACCTCGCAGATATGAGTGCCGTTGGGATAGGTGCATTCGTCCTGCACGAACTCGCCAAAGCCCTTGAGATCGTCAGGCGTCTTGGCGGCCTTGGCGATGCTGGAAAAATCGAGCGAGCGATCGGTGCCGACGATGCGGGCAACACCATCGGACAACTCGATGTCGCCGGCAGAAGCCTCCAGCTCGTCGGCGGCGATGCGCTTGATCTTGTTGGCCAGATCCTCGCCCGCGCGGGAAGCCGACACACCCCCCAGCGGAATGGAGCGCGAGCCGCCGGTGCCGCCGCCGGCCTTCAATTCATCGGTATCGCCCTGGCGGACATGGATTTTGTCGATGTCGAGATTGAGCTTTTCCGACAGGAACTGCGCATAGGCGGTGGCGTGTCCCTGTCCGTTGGTCTGGGTGCCGATCTTCAGCGTCACCGTGCCGTCGCCATTGAGTTCGACGAAGGCCGGCTCCGAGCCCGGAAAGGCACAGGCCTCGATATAGGTCGCCATGCCGAGACCGCGGATTTTTCCGCCGGCCTTCGACTGCGCCAGCCGCTCCGGAAACGCTTTCCATTCGGATTGCTCAATGGCGCGCTCCATATGGCCTTCGAATTCACCGGTGTCGTAGAGGCGGCCGGTTTGCGTCCGGTAGGGAAATTGCTCCGGCCGGATGAAATTGCGGCGGCGGATCTCCTCGACGGGCAGGCCGAGATCGTGGGCGCAGGCATCGACCAGTTTTTCCAGCAGGAAGGCTGCTTCCGGCCGGCCGGCACCGCGATAGGCATCGACCGGGCAGGTGTTGGTGTAGAGGCCGGTCACCGAGACGTCGAGCGCCTGGATATCGTAGACACCGGTCGACATGGTGACGCCGATATAGGGGATGAACGGACCATATTGCGAGATATAGGCGCCGATGTTGGCGAGCAGGTCCACCTTCATGCCGAGAAAGCGGCCGTCCTTGTCCAGTGCCATCTCGGCCGTGACGAAATTGTCGCGGCCTTGCGCGTCGGTCTGAAAGTGTTCCGTGCGGTCGCCGGCCCACTTCACCGGGCGGCCAAGCCGCTTCGCCGCTTCCAGCACCAGCGGATATTCGCGGTAGACGAAGCTCTTGGGCCCGAAACCACCGCCGACATCAGGTGTGATGACGCGCAACTGGCCCTTCTTGATCTTGAACACGCTGGCCAGGATGTACTGCATGGAGTGCACGCCTTGCGACCCGGTGGTCAGCACGAAGCGCTTCTCCTCGACGTTCCATTCGCCGATCGCGGAGCGCGGCTCCATGTAGTTGCAGACCAGCCGGTTGTTGACGAACTCGATGCGGGTGACGTGTGCGGCCTTGGCGAAAGCCGCTTCGGTCTTTTTCCTGTCGCCCATGTGGTAGCTGAAGGCGCGGTTGGAACCGAGCTCCGGCCAGACCAGCGGCGTGCCTTCGGCAAGTGCATTTGCGGTCCCGGAAGCCGCGTCTTCGCCGTCATAGTCGACATCGATCAATTCAGCGGCATCCTGCGCCAAGGCACGGCTGTCGGCGACGACGAAGGCAACGGCATCGCCGACATAGTTGACGCGGTCGCGGCACAGGATCGGGATGTCGCGCGTCGGCGCCTTGGTGCCGTCCGGCTGTTCCTGCATGACGCCGGATTTCAGATCGCCGAGATGGGCAAGGTCCTTGCCGGTCAGTACCAGATGGACGCCAGGTGCGGCCTTCGCCGCCTCGGTCGAACCGATGGTGAAGCTGGCCTTGGCGACCGGCGAACGCAGGAGATAGCCATGCAGGACGCCAGCCGGCTGGATGTCGTCGGTATAACGGCCCTGGCCCTGGATGAAGGCGGCATCCTCGCGCCGCAGCACGGATGCGCCCATGCCGAATTTCGGTGTGACGACGGTCATGGATGCCTCGTGATGATGACAGGAGAACGAACGCCTGAAATAGGCATTGCCTCAGTTTTGTCGAGGGGCCGTTTCGTGTAAAGAGCGCGGACTTCAAATTTCTTGGACCAGCGGACACAATCCGCCGCCAACGCAATCGACAGGAAAACCCACGGAATGCGCACGGACACCGGCCAGGTCTTCAAG
>NZ_RZPF01000529.1:0-4759 GCF_004022735.1 Mesorhizobium sp. M7A.F.Ca.AU.001.01.1.1 | reverse complement strand
GCGCCAGGACGGCGAGCATCGGCAGGATAAGGCAGATCAGTTTCAATTTGACCGGCATGATGGCTCCGCGACAACGACTCCCGCATAGGTATGGCCGAGAGGGTCGAAGTCAAAGGAAATGGCTGATTTGAACTTGCAACGGCTTGCGCTAGAGCCGGATGATTTCAGGTCGATCGACCTGAAATCTGAATCCGGCTCTAAATCAAACAGATGGAGCATGATGCCGTCCGAAAACCGCTTCACACTTTTCGGCATCATGCCTAGTATGAATTGGAATGCAGTCGAACCTTTCCCTCGATCAGTTTGGGCGCTGGAGCGGCGGTGTCGCCGCTGCGGCCGTTGCCGTGACACCCGAAGAATTGTCGGCTCGCTTCACGGCAGCGGCGAGCGAGTTGCTTGGCTCCGACCGCGCCTATGTCGGCTTTTACCGTCGCGACATCACATCCCTGACCATCGACGATGCCGGTCCCGATCGCTGGAACCGCGACTACGATGCACGACTGTATCGCCAGGATCCCTTCTTCCAGAGGTTCGCCAGCACAAGGCAGGATTTCCTGTTGCCGCTGTCGGCACTCCGCAATGGCGACTTCCAGCGGACTCCCTACTATCGCGAATTCTTCGGCCCTTCCGACAGTTTCGACGAGATCACCGGCGTGTTCAATCTCGACCGGCTGACCGCTGGCTATGTCACTTTTCTCAGGCGAAACGGGGCAGAACCGTTTGGCGAGCAGGATCTGGCGACGGCTTGCGCGGCAAGCAGCGCGACAAGGCTCATTTTGGAAAGATTGCTCCATCTGTGCCGCTTCCGGCACAAGGGCGCCGCAATCGGTGACGCTCGCTCGCGGCTGAGCAGGCGCGAGACCGAGATTGCGCGGCATCTGGTCGATGGTGGCAACGCCAAGACGATTTCGCGATGCCTCGCCATCTCGCCCGGGACCGTCCGCAACCACATCAAGCAGATCTATCGCAAGCTCGGTGTGCACTCCCAGGTCGAGTTGCTGGCGGCCATCCGCGAAGCCGCTTGAGCCTGACGGCTTCCGCCCGGCTCTGTCTTTTTGCTTTGACGCAATTCCCAAGGGAAAGCGCTACGCGCTTTTCCCGGGAAAACCGCTGCGCACTTTTTCTGGAATTGCTCTATTGTCCCGTCACGATGCGCGTCCACATGCGGTTTTGGGATCGCAGCAGCTTTGGGTCGTTGTTGTCCACCACGAACAGTTTGGCCTTCACGGCATCAGGCGGAAAGACGCCGGGGTCGCTGGCTATGGCCTTGTCCATCAGCGGCAGGGACTCCGGTATCGCATTGGCGTAGGAGACATAGCTGGAATTGGCCGCGGCGATATCGGGCCGCAGATTGAAGTTGATCCAGGCCTGGGCGTTGTCGGGATGCGGCGCATCTTTCGGTACCGCCATCGTATCGAAGTTGATGAGCGTGCCTTCTTTGGGGATGGAATAGGCGATCTCCAGCTTCTTCACGGATTCCGCCGCACGGGTCCTTGCCTGGAGTATGTCGCCCGACCAGCCCAACACCACACAGATGTCACCGTTGGCGAGGTCGTTGATGTATTTCGACGAATGGAAATAGCGGATGTAGGGCCGCACCTTGACCAGCAGGTCCTCGACCTTGGCGAGGTCGTCGGGACTGGTCGATTTGGGGTTGATGTGAAGGTAGTTCATCGCCATCGGGATGACTTCAGCCGGCGCATCGATGATAGCTACACCGCAATCGGACAGCTTCTTGACCACATCGACGTCGAAGACCATGGCGAAGGAATCTGTCGGCCCGTCCGGCAGCCGCTGCTTCACCGCAGCGACGTTGTAGCCAATGCCGTCGGTGACCGCCATATAGGGCACTGCATGCAGGTTCTGCGGGTCGGCGCCGGCGATCAGCGCGAGGGCTTGCGGATCGATCTTCGAGTGGTTGGCAAGCTTCGATTTGTCGAGTTCCAGGAAAGCCCCTGCTTTCACCTGGTTCTTGAGGAACGGATAGGCTGAAGGGTAGACCACGTCATATCCGGAGCCGCCGGTGAGCAGCTTGGTCTCAAGCACCTCGTTGCCGTCATAGACGTCGTAACGAACCTTGATTCCCGTTTCCTTCTCGAATTTCTCGGCCGTGTCCGGCGCGATGTAGTCGGACCAGTTGTAGACGTTGACGATCTTTTCCTCGTCCGCCGAAGCCGCATTTGCGCAGACGCCGCAGGCAAGCAGGGTTGAGAAGATCAGAGCGCGCATGAATGTCCTCCGTTTTCGCTATGTGTTCTCGGCATGCTCCGTCCCTCAACGTCGTTGCGGGGCATAGACCGGCAAGGTGATGCAGGCGACATTGCCGCCGCCCAGCAGGATCTCTCGCGAGTTTTCGATGCCGACTATTCGGTGGTCGGGAAACAGCTCGGCCAGCGTCCGCTTGGCCTTCACATCGAGATCGCAGCCGAACTGCGGCACCACCACGACGCTGTTGCCCGGATAGTAGTTGATGTAGCTCGCCGCGATCCGGTTTCCGGCCGGTCGCGCCCAGGTCGAATCCAGCCGGTCCACGCTGTCGCTTTCTTCCGGCGTCATCTCGATCGGCAAGGGATGGGGCAGCCGGTGAACTTCCAGCGCGCGGCCCTTCGCATCACGAGCCGAACGCAACACCGCCTCGGCTTCGCGCACGATCTCATATTGTGGGTCGTCCCGATTGTCGGTCCAGCTCAGCACGACCACGCCGGGGCGCACGAAGCAGCAGACGTCGTCGACATGGCCGTCGGTCTCGTCGAAGGCAAAGCCGCGTGGCAGCCAGATGACGGTGTCGACACCGAGATAGTCGCCAAGCTGGCGCTCCACCTCGGCCTTGCCGAGATGAGCGTTGCGATTTCGGTTGAGCAGGCATTGCTCCGTCGTGATGAGCGTGCCCTGACCGTCGCACTGCAACCCGCCACCCTCGGCGATCAGAGGTGCGCGGTAGCGATCCATGTTCTCGATTTCGAGCACTTTTTGCGCCGCAAGGTCATCCAGGTCCCATGGCGAATAGAGGCCGCCGTCAAAACCGCCATAGGCGTTGAAGATCCAATCGACGCCACGCACGTCGCCTTGATCGTTGACGACGAAGTTGGGACCGCTGTCGCGCAGCCAGGAATCATTGGTGGACATCTCCACGACACGCACATGGCCAGGCAATCGCGCTCGGGCATTCTGCCACTGGCGAGCAGAAGCCGCCACCGTCACCGGCTCGCTTTGCGCGATCGCCGCGGCGACATCGGCGAACAGTTTTTGCGCGGGCTTGGCGCCGAGGCGCCAGGTGTCCGGCCGCTCCGGCCAGATCATCCAGCAGCCTGACTTGGGTTCGAATTCGCCGGGCGCGCGAAACCCATCCTGTTTCGGCCTTGTCGAGAGGGTTCGAGGCATCGGGGACCGCCGGGAAATGGAGTGATGACTTGCCCGGATCAGACTTTTTTGGGACCTTGTCCGTCAATGTCCCATTTGGGATATCGGTGTAGGCGGCTGGCACCTGTTGCGGAATGGCATTGCCTTCCCAAGGTGATCGGCGCAAATCTTGACCGGACGGCGCATGCCGGTGACGCAAGCAGTCGACGAAAGGGGAAAGCGGATGGATGCGACCGAACTGAAGGCCATGCAGGCGCCGCTGAAGCAGGCCTATCGTGACGACGCTTCGCAGGCCATGATCACGCTTCGCGCCAAGGGCTCGATCGACGACCAGTCGGTTGCCTGCAAGGTGGAGACGGGCAGGGCGCTCGCCATCGCCGGCCTGCATCCGGCAACAGGCGGCTCAGGCCTTGAGCTCTGCTCGGGCGACATGCTGCTGGAGGCGTTGGTCGCCTGCGCCGGGGTGACGCTGAAGGCGGTGGCGACGGCGCTCGAGTTCAAACTCGGCGCCGCCGCGGTAGAGGCTGAAGGCGATCTCGATTTTCGCGGCACGCTCGGTGTCGCCAAGGATGCGCCGGTCGGCTTTCGCGCCATCCGGCTCAATTTCAACCTCGACACCGATGAGCCGCAGGAGCGGATAGACTCGCTACTAAAGCTGACCGAGCGTTATTGCGTGGTATTCCAGACCATCAGCCAGAAGCCGGAACTGACGGTCAGCGCACGCCGCTGACGCCTACTGTGCTGACGGTTCTTCGGCGTCACCCTCGTCGGTGAAGGGCGAGGCGCTCGGCACGCATTGCACCGACCAGCCGGCTGGTGTCGGCTGCTTCTGATATTCGGTGATGGCGGCGGTGCATTGTTCGCGCTTGTCGAAGGTGCTGGGCAGCACGACCATGCCGCCTTGCGGACCGGCGATTACCAGATACCAGACCAACGCTGCTGCGGTCGTAGCCATGGGGATTTCCTTGTTCTGCCAGTTGGGCGCTTGTTGTGGGAGTCGCGGTGACCCTACCAACTCCAAGGAAATGACGAAAGCATGACCGCCGCACAGCTTCCCGCCGTCTCATCACAGCCGCGTGATGTGACGGCGGGTTTCCCAGCCCGATTTCGAAGCGCAATCGGCTCAGTTGGTGGCAAAACAATAGAACAAGCCATCGCCCCCGGTGCCCTTCAGCGCCTCTTGGCTGCAGCCGCCGCGCGAGGCGTGCGAGGAATTCCAGGATTTGGCGGCTGCAGAATCGTCGAGGCCCGTGCGATCATGATGGCCCATCATCGCGGCGCCTTCCGCCCCGCTCATCGTCCAGTCGCCGCAGGTCTGGTCGGCGATCTTGGTGCCGTCGGGCTTGGAGCCGGTCAGCACGTCGTGGCGGTTCGGCGTGTCACCGCGGCCGTTGACCAC
>NZ_RZPF01000528.1:0-4769 GCF_004022735.1 Mesorhizobium sp. M7A.F.Ca.AU.001.01.1.1 | reverse complement strand
CCGCCAGACAGCGTGGCGACATTCTGCTCGATCGATGCCGCGCGAATGTTCAGGTCCACTCGCTGGGCTTCCATTTGCCGCCGTTCGAGCGAACGGTTCACGACGCCAAAGTTCGCGAAACGTGACAGGGCCGAGATGGTACCGTTTTCGCGCACGGAAAGACTGGGAAAAAGGCCTTCATGCTGGCGGTCGGGAGACAGATAGATAATGCCGGCACTACGAGCGGCACCCGGGTTGCCGAGCGGCACGGTCTTCCCGTCCAGAGTGACGGCTCCACGGGCATTTCCAAGACCTGCCAGCGAACGCAGGAAGTCGCTCTGGCCGTTTCCGGTAATGCCGGCGATACCAACGATCTCGCCGCCACGCGCCGACATGTTGATGTCTACGAAATCAGCGCCCGAAAGCCCTTTGACCTCAAGAACACTTGCGCCACTCATGACACCGGATGATTTGGGCGGAAATTGCTTGGTAACGGTGCGTCCGACAATGAGGTTGAGGATCTGGTCATCGCTGACATCGCGCACAGGTGCCGATCCCTTCACTTCTCCGTCACGCATGACGGTGACAGTGTCTGCGATCTGTCTGATTTCCTGCAGCCGATGCGAAATGTAGATGACCGCCGCGCCGCGAGCCGCGGCTTGGCGCACGTTGCGAAACAGGATATCGACAAGGTCGGCTGTCAAAGCCGCGGTGGGTTCGTCAAGAATGAGGATCTTCGGGTCGATCGCAAGCGCCTTGGCAAGTTCTATCAGTTGGCTTTGTGCTATGTCGACATCACACAGCCGGGTCTTGGGATGAACGGCAGAGCCAACACGATGGAGTTGGGCGACTACCCAGTCATTGGCATTCGCATAATCCGTTCGAAGCGCTGCTGGAACTGCAAGCAGCAGGTTTTCAGCCACCGTCAGATCAGGAAGCACTGCCGGGTGCTGATGCACGATGGCGAGCCCGAGCCGTTGCGCCTGTGCCGCGCTCAAGCGATCTACAGTTTGTCCGCATATTTCGATCGAACCCTGATCGAAGCTCAAATTTCCGGAGGCAATGCCCATCAATGTCGACTTGCCTGCGCCATTTTCTCCCAGAAGCGCATGAACCTCGCCACATCGCGCGTCAAACGAGATGTCCTTCACGGCGACGACATTGCCGAAACGCTTCCACACGCCTTGCATGCGCAAACCCAACGGGCTGTCCAACGCAGTACTGGTCGGCGTTGCCCTGTCAGCCTGAAGCTGCTCGACGGTGGCCATGGGTCGATCCTCCTAAGTGACTTCCATCATCCTGCTTGAGGAGATGAAGGGGCGGACAGAAGCCCGCCCCTTTTGGCTCGAGATCAGAGACCGCCCTTGAGGGCTGCCAGGACCTGTTCGTCAGGCAGGCTGGTGCCGTTTGAAGCGGATTCAGGAAGCTTCGGATTGCAGAAAACCGTTCCGGCAAGCGAATCCTCGAGCTGGAAGTTCGTCACTTCCTTCACACCGGCCTCGGCCACCGTATGCTTGGTGCCGTTGGGGTCGGTTATGACGAGCGGCTGATCCATCTTGCCGCCGGCTGCCTCGGCGATCGCCCAGCGTACGGCCAGACGTACGTTCCACTGCTCGGCGCTGTTTGTCGTGTACTGGAAGGTGGACTTCGCGTCGGCGTCATGCAGCTTCTTCCAGGTGCAGCCGAACACATTGGCGTCTTCACCGGCAATAAGCGGAAGCGGCCGACCGGCGCGTTCGAAGACGCCCGAGGCGACAACGCCCATGCTGAGGTCGGCGATGACACCGTCGATCTGCGGATACTGGGCAATCAGCGCGCCCAGTGATTTGGCGACCATGCTGGAATCCCAATTCGTCACTTCGAACGGCTTCTGCCCGATCTGGACGATGCCCGGATAGTCCTTGAACGCTTCGAGGATGCCATCGGCGCGCTCACGGCTCTGGCTGGTTCCGGCAGGTCCGCCGAGATAGGCGACATTTCCCTTGCCGTGGAGGGCCTTCGCCATCCATTTTCCCCAGTCGACGCCGTCCTGGTGGAAGTTCGTGCCGACGAAAACGCTGTAATCCTTGCCTTCCTCACCACCGACACGGGCTCGGTACGGCACGACGGTGCTGCCCTGCTTGAAGGCATCGCGGATCGCCGGCAGCATGGCCGGGCCGGCATCGGGGAACACGACAATGGCGTTGACGCCGCGCGCTGCGAGACCGCTGAGGTCGGAAATCGCCTTCTGGGTGTTACCTTGCCCGTCTGCGTGATCCCAGCCGGTGACGTTCGGGCACTGGCTGACCTCGTTGATCGCTGCGGCCGTCGTCGTCTGCCGCCAGGGGTTCTGGGCGAAGCCATCTGCCAGCGCGACAGAAATCTCCTTCGTTCCGCAAAAGCTCGGTGGTGTCGCCGCCGGTTCGGCGCAGAAGACACCGCCGGCGATGCCCTTGCACCAATCCGCGGCGCCGGCTTGTGTGACCGACAGCGGTGAGACAGTTGCAAAGGCCGACAGGGCGAGCGCGGCGCCCGATATCACGTTTAATCCAAGATAAGACTTCATCATTTCCTCCCAACGAAGTTTGGTTGCTGTTCTCCAACCTGCCGTGATGGACAGCGTTGAAACTGTTTATTCCCTTGGCCGCCGACATCATGCGGTCGACCTGTTCCTCAAGCTGATTGCACGCTTGAGATTGCGAAAATTAAGACCATAGATGCCGACCCCGACCAGGATCGCGGCACCTTGAAAAAGGTATTGAACGCCGATGCTGGCGCCCGTCGTCAGCACCAATTGCTGGAGCTGTGTGAGAAAGAGAGCGGCGATCACGGTTGCCGCCAGATTGCCCTTGCCGCCAAACAGCGAGGTTCCACCCAGAACCGTCGCGGCGATCGACGGCATCAGGTAGTTGTCGCCCTGCTGCGGACTTGGCAGTTGCATAAGGCCGCCGAGCAGAATGCCGCCGGCCGAATAGAGCAGGCTCGCGCCCACATACGCGGCGATCTGGTAGCGGTCAGCGACGATACCCGCCGCGCGTGCCGCCCGGCTGTTTGCGCCGACAGCCTCGAAATTGCGCCCGAAGGTCGTCGCCTTGACGACGAAAATGACGACAATAGCCATCGCTACTGCCAAATAGGCGAGCTGCGTGATGCCAAATATCTTGCCGTTGGCGAATGCCGCTATCGACCCGGGTACCGACACCGGTGTGCCGCCCGAAATCTTGACGTTCATGCCATAGAGCAGCGCGTTCATGCCGATTGTGGCCACGATCGGCGCAACACGAACCTTGCTGACGAGCAGGCCGCTGATCAGCCCCGCTACAGCTGCCGCGGCGAAAGCGTAAAAGAGTGCCAGGACGACACTGCCCTCGGCATTCGGTTGGCTCTCCGAGAAGTAACAGACGATGACAGCGCTGAGCGAAACCATCCCCGGCACGGACAGATCGATGCCGCCCTGCTGGATGACGAGTGTCTGACCCAGGCTGACCAGGGCCAGGATCGCGGCAAAGGGAAGCATTCCGCTCATCGCTCCGGTGCCAAGACTCTGCGGGGCGATCAGGCCGCCGAAGACGAACAGGACCAGCGTTGCCGCCGCGATACCCGCGGTCGGCCCACCAGCTGAGGCAAACCAACTGCTCGGTCCGGATGCACCTTCTCCTAAGGCCGTGACCGGCTTTGGCTTCTCTGAAGGATTTTCCACGTGTCTTGTCCTTCTGCGGATTCGCGGCATCGAACTTGTCGGTTAAAGCAGTGCGGATCTTGCTCCGCTGGCCAGACAGATTTCGCTGATCCGCAGCTTCTGGCTGGAGAGCCGGGACGGGAATGTCTGTTCGAGCCGCGACTCGTGAACGGGTATGACCCGTCGAGACTCATGGCCGACCTGTTTCATCATGGCTTCGGTGGCCATGATCAGATTGATCTGGCTGCCGGTGGCCAGGCCGACAGGGAGATACATGTCATCGATCTTGAGCTGTTCGGAGGCGCCGTTCAGGTTCTCGAACTGGTAAACAAGATCACCGGCAAGCACCCAGGTGTCCTGGGAATCCGTCTTGCCATCATTGCGCACCGTCACCCACATGCATGCGAAGGTGTGGCTGTCATAAGCGACGTGAAGATCGATGCCGGGGAATACGTTTTCCATGGCGCCATCGACCGCAATGAGGCGCTTGTCGCGCGCCAGCTGCACACCGCGCAGGATATCCGCCGTATCGATGCCGGACAGGATCCAGCGCATGCGATCCGGCAGCGACATCGCCCAGATCCATTCCTGCAGCTCCTTCTTCTGGACGTAGAAGGTGGCATTGGGAAATGCATCGACATTGCCGAAATGATCGAAATGCGCGTGCGTGATAAAGACCGCGTTGATGTCTTCCGGCGTCAATCCGATTTCGGCAAGAACCTCGCGCGGTCCGCGCCAGTTCTGGACATTGAACAGCGTGCCAAGATAGTTCCCGTAGTCGCGGTCGTTGTAACCGACGTCGACCATCGCGGCCCAACCGTCTCCCTTGATGACGGCGTAGCAGTAGGGCAGCTTGACATAGCCTTCATTGTGAGCGCCGTAGATGACGCCGCTCTTGTGGTATTCGGGTACGTAGCCGTATTCGAGGACGTAGATCGAATAGAGTGACACCGGTTTCCTCCCTTGATCCAGACGATTAATTTTTCGCGGGTCGGCAGTTGCAGCAGGCCGCCGTGAAATCCACGGGGGTCAGTCCGGCGGAAGGTTCCGAAACCATCCGCAGCGACCGCTGCGCGGAAAAAAGCGCGTCAACGACGGCATCGAGATCGGGACTTGCCGATCTCATTGATCC
>NZ_RZPF01000527.1:0-4776 GCF_004022735.1 Mesorhizobium sp. M7A.F.Ca.AU.001.01.1.1 | reverse complement strand
GCCCAGGGTAGATGGTCGGCAAGCCGGTCGGCTTTGCTTCGATATTCCGAAAGGTTCAGCATGCAAGCCACCCCTTCAGACGTAGGTGGCGCACAAGCACGCTGGCGAAGTCCGGATCGCGTCTTGCGGCAAACACCGCTAACGAGTGGCCTGCGATCCAAAGCACCAGACCAGCAATCCATTGCTGCAAGCCGAAGCCAATGGCCGCGGCCACTGTACCGTTGAGGATCGCCACCGCGCGCGGAGCCCCGCCGAGCAGGATCGGCTCGGTCAGCGCCCGGTGGACCGGTACTGCGAAGCCCTCGATATGCTGCTCCCCGGCGGCCATCAGACGAGCGCCCCACCACCGAAGGAGAAGAAGGAGAGGAAGAAGCTCGATGCCGCGAAGGCGATCGACAGACCGAAGACGATCTGAATCAGGCGCCGAAAACCACCGGCGGTGTCGCCGAAGGCAAGCGTCAGGCCGGTGGTGATAATGATGATCACCGCAACGATCTTGGCGACCGGTCCCTGCACGGACTCCAGGATCTGCTGCAGCGGCTGCTCCCACGGCATGCCGGAGCCGGCGGCATAAACCGGGGCCGTGATAAGAAACGCGAGCGCTGTGGACGAAAGAAAGCGAAGCTTCTTGCGCATGAGGAAGGCCTTTCAAAGCTGCTGGAGTTGCGAAAGCGTGAGCGGGGCAACGGCGTAATCGCCGCTGCCGTCGAGACCGGTGACCTCGGCGATTGCGTCGATGTGGCGCGACGAGCCGCGTCCCGCTATGAAGACGATCAGATCTATCGCCTCAGCGATGAGCCGGCGGGGAACGGTGACCACCGCTTCCTGGGCGAGTTGCTCAATGCGATAGAGAGCCGAGCGCGCGGAATTGGCGTGTACGGTAGCGATGCCGCCTGGGTGCCCGGTGTTCCATGCCTTCAGCATGTCGAGCGCTTCCGCGCCCCTCACCTCGCCCACGATGATGCGGTCCGGCCTGAGCCTCAGCGTCGAGCGCACGAGATCGGCAAGGGTGACCGAGCCCCGCCTTGTTCTCAGGGCAACGCAGTCCCTGGCCGCGCACTGCAGTTCGCGTGTGTCCTCGATCAGGATCACCCGATCGTCGCATTCGGCGACTTCAGCCAGCAGAGCGTTGGCGAGTGTTGTCTTCCCCGAGGAAGTGCCGCCGGCGATCAGCATGTTGCGCCGCTCGCGGACGGCCTTTTTCAGCGCATCGGCCTGCAGCGGCAGCATGATGCGTTCGGCAACATAGTCGGCCAGGGTGTAGACTTTCGCGGCGGGCTTGCGGATGGCAAAACATGGCGCCAACACCACAGGTGGCAGCAGGCCTTCGAAGCGTTCGCCAGACGGCAATTCGGCACTGACGATCGGGTTGTCGGCGTGCGCCTCGGCGCGCACGTGCGAAGCAACCAGGCGGATGATACGTTCTGCCTCGGACGGGTGCATGTGAACGTCGGTATCGACCCGACCTTCGCCTAACCGGTCGAGTCGCAGCGCGCCGTCGGGATTGACCATCACCTCGATGACGGACGGATCGGCCAGGGCTTCGGTGATTGCCGGACCCATGGCGGTGCGCAGCATGACACGCCGCCGGTGGTCGGCCTCGGGATGAGAGCTCATCCTTCCCCTCCCCCACCATTGTCTTTGCTAAGCGACTTTTTGCCGGAAGCGATCTGGCGGCCGACCTTCTCAACGAATTTCTCGAAACGCTCTTGGGCAATAGCCTGCGTTGCCCGATCCGGGACCGGCGTGTGGGCGTGAAGGGTGATCGAAAAGCGGATGAAGAGCGCCAGGCTCTCCAGGATCACCTCGGAATCGCGCCTGACGTGGGCAAGATCGCGGGAGAGCCGGTCAAGCCTTACGCCGTAGCGCCGATCGAACTCGCTCTCGCCACGCCGCTCGATGAACGCCTCGATCGCCTTCCCCACGATCGCTGATTTGGTCGTTGACGGATCGCGACTGAGGTTGTCCAGTTTCTCGCTGAGCTCCGGCTCAAGCAGAAACTGATGGCGAATGCGGTGCGGCTTCATGCGGATCGTTCCGACGGCCCGGCGTTGCGCCGGCGACGGGAGAAGCATCGGCCAGACGCTCAAAATTGCTTATGGCCGTTATCTACGCTGAGGTGCGCTCTGCAACTCAGCGGACTTCAGAAGCCGGGAATGACATCGTCGCCCCTGCCCTCGTTGATACCGTAGACGCGGGCCGCAGTGGAAATCCGATCCATGACACGCTTGTCCGCGAGCGCTTCGCTGTCATCGTCTGCGGGCTTGTACAGATCGGCCTGATCGGGCTCTTGAGAGACAACAACGTCTTCTTCGGGCAGGCTTGGATGGCGTTGCTGCTGAACGCCTCCCTCGTCTTCAACTGGCGCGTCGGCGCTTTCCTCGTCCGCAGCAAGTCGGCTATCGACGCTGCACACTTGTCCAGTCCAGCCGTCCGGGCGTGATGCAGGGCAGTCCGCATAGGGTCCGTCGTGCAGCACCGGCGCAGGCAGCACCCGATCTGTGAAATTCTGATCCTGATAATAGCGCAGCTTCTTGGCGCGGATCGGCGGCAACCCAGAAACCAGGACCAATTCGTCTGACGGCGGCAATTGCATCACCTCGCCTGGCGTCAGGAGCGGGCGCGCGGTTTCCTGGCGGCTCACCATGACATGTGAAAGCCAGGGCGCAAGCCGATGGCCCGCATAGTTGCGCATCGACCTAAGTTCGGTTGCGGTGCCGAGGGCATCCGAGATGCGCTTGGCCGTGCGTTCGTCATTGGAGGAAAAGGCAATTCGCACGTGGCAATTGTCGAGAATAGCATTGTTCTCGCCATAGGCCTTTGAAACCTGGTTCAAAGATTGTGCGATCAGATAGGAGCGAATGCCATAACCTGCCATGAAGGCGAGCGCCGTTTCGAAGAAGTCGAGGCGACCGAGCGCCGGAAACTCGTCCAGCATCATGAGCAGCTGATGCTTACGGCTCTTCTTCGGGTCCCCCTCCAGACGCTCCGTCAACCGCCTGCCGATCTGGTTCAAGATCAGTCGCACAAAAGGCTTGGTGCGCGAGATATCCGAAGGCGGCACGACCAGATAGAGCGACAGCGGTCGCTCTCCATCCACTAGGTCAGCGATGCGCCAGTCGCAGGACGAAGTGGCCGCCGCGACCGTTGGATCACGATAAAGCCCGAGAAAGGACATGGCGGTCGAGAGGACGCCTGAGCGCTCGTTTTCCGACTTGTTCAGGAGTTCGCGAGCCGCCGAGGCCACTACGGGATGGACCTGAGGGTTATGCCCCGTCCCGAGATGGTTTGTCGTCATCATCCGCCGTAGCGTTGCGGCAAACGAGCGTTGCGGGTCCGACAGGAAGGTGGCGACGCGGGCCAGCGTCTTGTCCTCTTCAGCGTAGAGCACGTGCAAAATGGCGCCAACTAGGAGTGAATGGCTGGTCTTCTCCCAGTGGTTCCGTCGCTCCAGCGCGCCCTCGGGATCGACGAGGATGTCGGCGATGTTTTGAACGTCCCGGATCTCATCTGGGCCTTTGCGCACCTCCAGCAGCGGGTTGTAGCGTGCCGATCTCGGGTCGGTCGGATTGAACAGAAGGCAGTACGAGAATTTCGACCGCCAGCCGGAGGTCAACTGCCAATTTTCGCCTTTTATATCATGAATGATGGCAGACCCGGTCCAGGAAAGTAGCGTTGGAACAACCAGCCCCACGCCCTTGCCCGAACGCGTCGGCGCAAATGCCATGACGTGCTCCGGGCCGTCATGGCGCAGATAGCGATCGTTCAGCCTACCGAGGAAAACGCCCGCCGGCCGTAACAACCCTGCCGTCTCGACCTCATGAGTCGTGGCCCACCGTGAAGACCCATAGGTCGTAACCGACCCGCGCTGTCGCGCGCGCAAAAGCGAGCCAGCGATTGCGGCGGCACAACCCAGGAATCCGCTGGCGCCTGCAAGCGTACCGGCTTTGTCGAAGACCTCCGGCGCATAAGCATCGAAGTGGAACCACCATTCAAACAGCTTCCACGGCTTGTAGATTGGCCAGCCGGCGAAGAGAAACCATGGTGCGCCGAGAGGCGTCTGGTAGGTCAGCATTTGAGCGCACCATTGGGTTGCCGTCCATACGCCGATAATGACAATTGCGCACACAACGGCGATCTGCCCGATCAGTAGCTTCGTAGGTGTCATCGGCTTGGCCCGCTGAACAACGCGACCTAGCATCGCGCGGCGCAGCCGGGACAGGAATGTTCCTCACATACGATTTGGGAGCAATGAACGACTTCCTACGTATGCAGGTCGGTCAGCACGCGTGTTGCGCCTTCACGCGACACCATCCGCCACTCCATCCTTTCCATTCACCCTGAGGCCCGGCGCCGCCGACAGTTGCGTGACCGCTCCTCCGCAAAGTTATCTTCTGCGTTCAGGGAGCCACGGCGCCTGGGCTGGCTGATGAACACCGTCCGCTCGCGCATGTGGGGTCGAATTGATTTGTGCCCAAGTGGAGGCAGGCTCGTCTTCCAACAGTTGCCGCAGTTCCCCTGGCTCGAACGCCATCATCGGTGGGGAAGCGGGTTCATCCTCCAACAGTTGCCGCAGTTCCCCTGGCTCGAACGCCATCATCGGTGGGGAAGCGGGTTCATCCTCCAACAGCTGCCGCAGTTCCCCTGGCTCGAACGCCATCATTGGTGGGGAGGCAGGCTCGTCCTCCAACAGTTGCCGCAGTTCCCCTGGCTCGAACGCCATCATTGGTGGGGAGGCAGGTTCGTCCTCCAACAGTTGCCGCAGTTCCCCTGGCT
>NZ_RZPF01000526.1:0-4777 GCF_004022735.1 Mesorhizobium sp. M7A.F.Ca.AU.001.01.1.1 | reverse complement strand
ACATGGAATTTCCCTGGACGGAATGCCGGCGGGCCGGCGCTTTTCATTTGTTGCGGCGGTCTCGTACCACGGTGGGCCGAAATGGTCATCCCCATGGTCGTCACTTCACGCGAGGCCTTTCAATGCATGGTTTTGTGACGCCGGCTTTTCGCTTTGACAGCGCTGCAAACTGTGGTTAAGGGGACCACTCTTTTATTGACGAGGCTTGCCGTGGCAAAAACCGAACTTGGCACAAAACGTATCGACCCGGAGACGGGCCGAAAATTCTACGACCTGAACAAGGACCCGATCGTCTCGCCCTACACCGGCAAGACCTATCCGCGTTCCTATTTCGAGGAAGGCAAGATTGCCGCTCTCGAGGAGGAAGAGGAAGTGGCCGAGAAGGAAGTGGACGCCGAGGAAGAAGAAGGCGTTGAGGTCGTCTCGCTCGAAGAGGCCGACGAGGACGTCAAGGGCGACGACCTGCCGGATCTTGGCGACGATGAGGACGACGTCGATCTCGGCGACGACGAGGACGACACCTTCCTCGCCGACGAAGAGGAAGAAGATGACGACGTTGCCGACATGATCGGCGTTGGCGACGACGACGACGAGGTCTGATCGGCCTTGAAAGCGGGCGTTTGCGGGCTTTCGTGGTCTGTGAAGAAAAAGCGGCTCTCGAAGGCTTGATATCTGAGAAAGGCGGGGTTAGAAGCCGCCTGCACTAACGGCGCGGTCTCCAACCCGCGCCGGATCTCTTCGCCGGAAACGGCGCCGGTTGACTGCCGGAAGTGGGGCCATAGCTCAGTTGGGAGAGCGCTTGAATGGCATTCAAGAGGTCGTCGGTTCGATCCCGATTGGCTCCACCAAACAGTCCCTCTGCAATTCGCAGCCGATGAATGTGCCGCACTGCGGTCATCTGCGTTTGATGGTCAATTTGACAACGCCGCTGAAAGCCCCTCGATCAAACCGAACGAACGAGCCATTTCTCGAGAGCAACTGCTCGCCGGACAAAGTCTTCATTATTCCTGGAGTGCTTGAAGTCTGAAAGCCAGCCCGGATCACCACTCGGCGAAGGAACCGTCCTTGTGGCGCCAGATCGGGTTGCGCCAGCGGTGGCCTTCCCTGGCGCGTTCCTTGACATAATCCTCGTCGATCTCGACACCCAGGCCCGGGCCGTCGGGAATGGCGACATAACCATCCTCGTAGCGGAAGACATCCTTGTTGGCGGCATAGTCGAGCAGGTCGTTGGCGGCGTTGTAGTGGATGCCGAGGCTCTGCTCCTGGATGAAGCAGTTGTAGCTGACCGCGTCGAGCTGCAGGCACGCGGCAAGCGCGATCGGCCCGAGCGGGCAATGCGGCGCGACCGCGACATCATAGGCTTCCGCCATCGCCGCGATCTTGCGGCATTCTGTGATGCCGCCGGCATGCGACAGGTCGGGCTGGATGATGTCGACGACGCCTTCCTCGAACACGGACTTGAAGTCCCAGCGGCTATAGAGCCGCTCTCCGAGCGCGATCGGTGTCGAGCCAAGCGCGGCGATCTCCTTCAGCGCCTCGCGGTTTTCGCTGAGCACCGGCTCCTCGATGAACATCAGCCTATAGGGTTCGAGTTCCTTGACGAGCGCACGCGCCATCGGCCGGTGCACGCGGCCATGAAAATCGACAGCGATGCCGATGTTGGGCCCGACGGCCTCGCGCACCATGGCGACGCGTTCGACAGCGGCGTCGATCTTGTCATGGCTGTCGACGATCTGCAGTTCTTCGGTACCGTTCATCTTGAGCGCCAGGAAACCGCGCGCAACCATTTCCCTGGCGCCGGCCGCGACCTCCGCCGGGCGGTCGCCGCCGATCCAGGAATAGACCTTGATCGAGTCGCGCAGCTTGCCGCCGAGCAGTTCGTGCACGGGCACGCCGAGCGCCTTGCCCTTGATGTCCCACAGTGCCTGGTCGATGCCGGCAATGGCGCTCATCAGGATCGGGCCGCCGCGGTAGAAACCGCCGCGGTGCATCACCGTCCAGTGGTCCTCGATCAGGCGCGGATCCTTGCCGATGAGATAATCGCCAAGCTCCTTGACCGCCGCCTCGACGGTCAGCGCCCGGCCTTCGACCACCGGCTCGCCCCAGCCGGTGACGCCGGCATCGGTTTCGATCTTCAGGAACAGCCAGCGCGGCGGAACGATGTAGGTGGTGAGCGAGATGATTTTCATGCGCAGTCTCAGTTGCTCTTGAGTTTCTTGGCGCTGACGAGGTCGCGCGCCGCGAGGTCGAGGATCTTGTTTGCCGCGCCACGCGCGGCATCGGCATTGCGCATACGCAGCGCCTCGACCACCTCGCGGTGCGCCGCCACGGCCTCCATGCGCCGGTCGAGCGAAATCACCGCCGTCGCCTCCAGCGAGAATTTCAGCCCGGTGTCGATGAGATTGCCGATCTGGCGAAAGATCGGGTTATGGCTCGCGGCATAGACGATCTGGTGGAAAGCGATGTCACTGCGCGAGAAGGCGGCGAGATCCTCGCCGGCGCCGGCCATGCCGCGCCAGGTGGCTTCGAGATCGGCGATTTCCTGCAGCGTCGCGCGCGTGGCGGCGAGTTCGGCAACCAGCGGCTCGATGGCCCGGCGAGTCTCAAGAATGGCGTCGAAGAGCTTGTCGTCCAGTGCATGCGGCGCGTGCCAGGCCAGCACCTGCGGGTCGATGATGTTCCAGTCGTCCTCGTTGCAGACGATCGTGCCGACGCGTGGCCGCGACAGCACCAGCCCTTTTGCCGCCAACACTTTCAGGGCCTCACGGATGACGGTGCGGCTGACGCTGTATTCGACGCCGAGCTCGTTTTCGGTCGGCAGTGAGGAGCCGGCCGGATAGCGCCCGGAAAAGATGTCCGAGGCAATCGCCTTGGTCACGTCGGGCATAACGCGCGGGCGGCGAGTGGCTGTGTCGCCTTGCGGTTTCTTCAAAGTCCCGGTCACCTCAGCCCTCCTCCAAGGCGGCGAACCGCTGGTTTCGCACAACCGGTCCGGCCTTAACGGATGCGGATCAATTGCGCCAGCGATCGCTGGTCAGAGCATGTACATTAATTATCATACCAGATCAATTGACGAGTATGATAAAAGCGATTAGAGACTCCGGCATCCGGGCTGAGCGCCCGGTCTATCGCTGGGAGGTAATCATGCGACTTTTGAAGACCGCGCTCGTCGCGGGCGCGCTTGCCGTGCTGTCCGTCACGACCATCGCTGCATATGCTCAGGACACCAAGATCGGCTTCATCGTCAAACAGCCCGAGGAGCCGTGGTTCCAGGACGAATGGAAGTTTGCTGATCAGGCCGCCAAGGAAAAGGGCTTTACCCTGGTCAAGATCGGCGCCGAAGACGGTGAGAAGCTGATGTCGGCCATCGACAATCTCGGCGCCCAGGGCGCGCAGGGTTTCATCGTCTGCACGCCCGACGTGAAGCTCGGCCCCGGCATCGTCGCCAAGGCCGCCGCCAACAATCTCAAGCTGATGACTGTCGATGACCGCCTGGTCGGCGCCGACGGCAAGGCGCTGGAAGACGTGCCGCATATGGGCATCTCGGCAACCAAGATCGGCGAGGCGGTCGGCCAGGCGATCGTCGACGAGATGAAGGCGCGCGGCTGGAAGGCCGACGAGGTCGGCGCCATCCGCGTCTCCTATGACCAACTGCCGACCGCCGTCGACCGCGTCGAAGGCGCCATCTCGGTGCTCAAGGCAAACGGCTTCAAGGCCGAGAACATTTTTGACGCCCCTCAGGCCAAGACCGATACGGAAGCTGCCCTCAATGCGGCGACCGTCGTGCTCAACGCCCATGCCGAGATCAAGAAGTGGGTTTCTTTCGGCCTCAACGACGAAGCGGTGCTGGGTGCGGTGCGTGCCTCCGAAAGCGTCGGCATCCCCGCTGATAGCGTGATCGGCGTTGGCATTGGCGGCGCGGATTCGGCGATCAACGAGTTCAAGAAGCCGACGGCCACCGGCTTCGTCGGCACCGTGATCATCTCGCCGAAGCGTCATGGCTACGAAACGGCGCTCAACATGTATGACTGGGTTGCCAGCAACAAGGAGCCGGAGAAGCTGATCCTGACTTCCGGTGCACTCGCCAAGCGCGACGACTACCAGAAGGTCCGCCAGGGCCTCGGCATCGAATAATCCTCCCTGTACAAACAGGCGGCGGCTCATCCCGCCGCCTGTTTGCCATTCCACAAGAGGATCGCTGCCCGTGTCCTTTCTCGACTTCTCGCACATCACCAAGACCTATCCGGGCGTCAAAGCGCTGTCGGACGTCTCGTTCGGCGTCGACAAAGGCGCCGTGCATGGGCTGATGGGCGAGAACGGCGCCGGCAAATCCACCCTGATCAAGATACTGTCCGGCGACCAGCATGCCGATCAGGGCGAGATCCGCATCGACGGCAGGGTTCAGGCCTATACGTCGACCCGGGATGCCTTCGACAATGGCGTCATCGTCATTCATCAGGAACTGCAGCTGGTTCCTGAACTCACCGTTGCCGAAAATCTCAGCCTCGGTCGTTTCCCTGCCAACGCCGGCATCATCGCCGGCCGCCGGATGCTGGACGACGTCGGCGCCAAGCTGAAATCGGCCGGCATCGACATCGACATGCGCCGCAAGGTCAAGACGCTGTCCATCGGCGAACGCCAGATGGTCGAGATCGCCAAGGCGATCATGCTCGACGCACGCGTTATCGCGCTGGACGAACCGACCTCGTCGCTGTCCTCGCGCGAAAGCGAAATCCTGTTTGCCCTGATCGACCGCCTGCGCGGCGAGGGCAAGGTC
>NZ_RZPF01000525.1:0-4778 GCF_004022735.1 Mesorhizobium sp. M7A.F.Ca.AU.001.01.1.1 | reverse complement strand
GCCGCCGGCTACAACTTCTCCCTCCTGCTCAGGTGGCTGAAGGGGTTTTTGTCGCTCTTGATTGCCCTGCTTCAAATCCGGCCGAAGCCGGTCGCCGCTTAGGGCTCGGATTGTTCACGGTCGACGATTTGATGCGGTAGTCGCCTATGAGCGGTCAAAACGAACGCAGCTGGTTCGCCGATCGACCAAACGGCGAGCGCACTGTGCTTTGCTCAGACCGCCACCGAGTGCCTCGCCGTTCCCCCTTTGAAATATGTATCGAACTTGGCCGCGATGGTTCGAATGAAGGGGCGACTTTCAGTCCGTACGAGGAAACTGTCACCATCGAATTCAAGCGCTCGGGCAGGATCGTGGAGTGCGATGGACCTCGAGCGATGAAGGAGCTGCTCGCCGGCTTTGCCGAACCGCTCCACCAGGTCGACTGCCGAGAAGGCAAAATCACACATCAGCCGCTCGATGATCCAGCCACGGACGCGATCGTCGTCGGAAAGGGCAACGCCGCGGACGGCAGCCAACCCGCCATCCGCAACCATGCGCCCGTACCCGGCAGTCGAAGCCATGTTCTGCACGTAGCCTTGGCGAAAACGACCGATGGACGAAGGGCCAAGTCCGATCAGTGTCGGGCAGCGATCCTCAGTGTAGCCCTGAAAATTGCGATGCAAAACCCCTGCGCGGGCCGCTATGGCCAGCGCATCGTCGGGCTTCGCGAAATGATCGAGTCCTATTGCCTCATATCCCTTGGCGACAATTGCCCGCGCCGCGAGTTGAGATTGGGCGAAACGCTCAGTGGGACTCGGCAGCCATGCCTCGTCGATCATCGTCTGATGCTTCTTGAACCAGGGCACATGTGCGTAGCCGAACAGGGCCATCCGGTCTGGCTCCAAGGTCAGTGCCTGCGCCACCGTGGAACAGATCGTCTCGCGTGTCTGATTCGGGAGCCCGTAGAGCAGGTCCAGATTGACCGATTCGACGCCCCGCGAACGAACCCCGTCGACGACTGCCTTGGTCTGCAAAAAACTCTGCTCACGATTAATTGCTTTTTGCACTTGCGGATCGAAATCCTGCACGCCGAGGCTCGCCCGCGTTACGCCGATTTGAGCAAGTGCATCAAGGCGCGCCTTGTCCATGTCGTTGGTTTCGATTTCGATGCTGACCGTAGCATCCGGGAGAAGGTCGAAGCTGTCCCGCAAGGCCGCTCCAAGAGCAACCATATCATCGGGCCTCAGAATAGTTGGCGAACCGCCACCGAAGTGGATTGCACGGACATGTGCCTTGCCGCTCACCAGACCGGCAATCGTGACGATTTCGGCATTCAGCGAGCGCAGATAAGCGGCCACCGGCTCATATTGGTGCGTCTGCTTGGTGTGGCAGGCGCAGAACCAGCAGAGCTTGTCGCAGTAAGGAATGTGCAGGTACAGCGAGATTTCGTCGCCGCTTTCCAGCGTCTCCAACCAGCCACGGTAAATGGCAGCATCGATCCCCGAATGGAAATGCGGCGCCGTCGGATAGCTGGTGTAGCGTGGGACGTTCTCGCTGAGTTTGACAGCTATTTCCGATTGCATCTCGCGTTCACCGTGTTGCCCGCCGGAACACTGCACGCATCGCTGAAGCAGACCCTGATCTCGATCAGCCGCGCTCATGGACAAACCGCCGCAGGATTTCTCTACCCTGGATGGGTATCCTGCCGGCAGTTAGGATCGGGTAAGGCGAACGCATGACCTTTCGGCAAGACATTCATAGTTCCGGCATTCCTGTTCTTTGCTTCCCTTGCGAGGCACGGCGTCGCGGTGTCTGCGGTGCGCTCGATCCAGACAATTTGGTTGGGCTCGCCAAGACTTGCTCGCGTCGCCGGATCGAGTCAGGAATGGAGTTGACCGGCGAGGCACAGAACGTCGACAGCTACTCCAACGTGCTTTCAGGCGTGGTAAAGCTATCAAAGAGCCTGTCGGATGGGCGCCAGCAGATCGTCGGTCTCCAGTTTGCACCGGATTTTCTGGGACGTCCTTTCAAGGAGGAAAGCTCGATCAATGCGGAAGCGGCAACAGCAGTCACGCTGTGTTCGTTTCCGCGAGCGGCCGTCGAACGGATGATGAAGGCGTCACGGGAATTCGAGCATCGCCTGCTCAAACAGACGCTGAATGAACTCGATGAGGCGCGCGAGTGGATGGTGACGCTGGGGCGCAAGACAGCTCCGGAAAAGGTGGCGACTTTTCTCCTCATGATGGCCCGGAATATCGATTCCAGTCTCGATGCGGCTTCCGGGTCGGCCTCCTTCGATCTGCCGCTGACGCGTGCCGAAATGTCTGATTTCCTTGGAATCACCAGCGAGACCGTGAGCCGCCAACTGACGCGATTGCGGGCTGACGGGGTGATTCGGATTGAGAACGCACGCCATGTGACGGTGGACAGCATAAGCCGTCTGGAGAAGCGCTGTGGCGGCGGACGCGAGCGGCCCTAAGCGGCGAGGCCATGTCGCATGACTCCGGGGCGGGCCGTGTTTGCCTTTTAATGCGATGTCGCCGCGCCTTCGACGAAGCGGCGTCACGGTTGTCGAGACAAACAGCTTTCGGGCTTTGATAGGAACGTGACCAATCGCCAGGTGTGTTTCGGCACATACCGGCGAAGCATGGTCCTTAATCTGCCACGGCTCGGCGGAACGATCGCGTTCGTTTCCAATGGGATCCGAACAACGTTTGGCAGGGCATCGGCAATAGCATCCAACGCGCGCAGAGCCTCAGCTTTCGCCTCAGCGATCGCGTCTGCGCCCGCCCAACCCAGGGAACGCCTTCCATGAGGGAGTGAGCCCGCGCTGCGTTCCTCGTTCATTCGCCACCTGCTGATTGCGCCGCACAAAATCGTGCGGCCTGACATAGATCAGGGCGAGGGGGCGGCGGCTGCGCGATTAGTGCGCTGCGGATTTGGCATCCACCAGATTCGAGATCGGGATCTGCAATGAAATTCGGCACAGAGATCGTCCTTCTAAGCGTGTTCGCTTTTGCGGCCCTGGTGGCCGCCGGCTTCGGCGTGGATGAACCTTTCCGCCGACACATGTGGGTGTTGTTCTTCGCAGTGGCTGGTTTCACTGCGATCCTGTTGCGCAACACGGAGTTCAGGCCAGCAGCTCCGATTGACCCATCCGCTTACATGGATGGTCCGATCCGCTACGGCGCGATCGCCACCGTGTTCTGGGGTGTCGTCGGCATGCTGGTCGGCGTGGTGATCGCGCTGCAGCTCGCCTACCCCGATCTCAACATCCAGCCCTGGTTCAATTTCGGTCGTTTGCGGCCGTTGCACACATCCGGTGTCGTTTTCGCCTTCGGCGGCAACGCGCTGCTTTGCACGTCTCTGTATGTCGTGCAGCGCACCTGCCGCGCGCGCCTCTTCGGCCGTGATCTCGCCTGGTTCGTCTTCTGGGGCTACCAGCTGTTCATCGTCATGGCCGCGACCGGCTACCTGCTCGGCATCACCGAGGGCCGCGAGTACGCCGAACCCGAATGGTATGTGGATGTCTGGCTGACCATCGTCTGGGTCGCCTACCTCATTCTGTTCCTTGGCACGATCCTGAAGCGCAAGGAACCGCATATCTACGTGGCCAACTGGTTCTACCTGTCGTTCATCGTGACCATCGCGATGCTGCATGTGGTCAACAACCTGTCCATACCAGTCTCGTTCCCGGGCTCCAAGAGCTACTCCGCCTTTTCAGGGGTCCAGGACGCCTTGACGCAATGGTGGTACGGCCACAACGCGGTCGGCTTCTTTCTCACCGCCGGCTTCCTCGGCATGATGTATTATTTCGTGCCCAAGCAGGCGAACCGGCCAGTCTATTCGTACCGGCTGTCGATCGTCCATTTCTGGGCTATCATCTTTCTCTACATCTGGGCCGGGCCGCATCACCTGCACTACACCGCCTTGCCCGATTGGGCGCAGACGCTCGGCATGGTGTTCTCGATCATGCTGTGGATGCCGTCCTGGGGCGGCATGATCAACGGCCTGATGACGCTGTCCGGCGCCTGGGACAAGCTGCGCACCGATCCGATCATCCGCATGATGGTGATGGCCGTCGCCTTCTATGGCATGTCGACCTTCGAAGGCCCCATCATGGCGATCCGGGCGGTCAATTCGCTGTCGCATTATACCGACTGGACCATCGGGCACGTCCATTCGGGTGCGCTCGGCTGGGTCGGCATGATCTCGTTCGGCGCGATCTACTACATGGTCCCGAAGCTCTGGAACCGTCAACGGCTCTACTCGCTGAGGCTCGTCACCTGGCACTTCTGGCTGGCGACACTCGGGATCGTCGTCTACGCCGCGGTGATGTGGGTGTCCGGCATCATGCAGGGCCTGATGTGGCGCGAATATGGCGAGCAGGGCTTCCTGGTCTACTCCTTCGCCGAAACCGTCGCCGCCATGCACCCCTACTATGTCCTGCGCGCCATCGGCGGCGCCATGTACCTCTCCGGCGCCCTGATCATGGCCTGGAACATCACCAGGACCATCCTCGGCCACCAGCGCGAGGAGGAGCCGATGCCGAGCCCCGTCGCCATCCGACCTGCGCGATCAGGAGCCAGGTAATGGGCTTGATGGACAAACACGCAATCATCGAGAAGAACGCCACGCTTCTTCTCGTTGGCTCGCTGCTCGTGGTGACGGTCGGCGGCATCGTCGAGATCGCGCCTCTCTTCTATCTCGACAACACGATCGAGAAGGTGGAAGGCATGCGCCCCTATTCGCCGCTCGAACTTGTCGGGCGCAACATCTATATGCGCGAGGGCTGCTAC